>JAFGVL010000066.1 GCA_016938015.1 Paludibacteraceae bacterium | reverse complement strand
TTAGACTTTAAAACACCAAATAATGTGTTTGAAAATGTATCATAAATAAATTAGTAACCTGTAGCCATATTTTAGGACAAGACAGTGGTCTATCTCCTTATCCGTAATATCTATCTGTTGTTTAAGAGCAAGGGCTTTGGTTTGCTCTTGCAGGAAGTATTCTTCCCACTCAGCTTCTTGGGCGAGGCTGAGTTTTACTTTCTTCTTACCTAACTCGGCTATAAATTCTTTGTAGCTTAGCGTGTACCAGTTTTGTAGTTTGGTGGACAAATCGGCTAACTCAAACTTCCGCTCTAGGGTGCGCTGAAACTTCTGCGAGGATTCTTGTAGGGATTTGTTGAGGGAAAGCATAAGGTCGGCTTTTTCGATAAAGGGTTGCTGGGCAAATAGTGATATTTTTTTAATTGGTATTTCTGACAATGGTTTATTAAAATATTCTCTTGAATCTCCTTTTTCTTTCCCAATAAAACCATAAAACCAATCTAATATTTTTGAGTTTAATAAAGTCAATATATACTTGATAGAAATATCTTCCTTCCCATTTAGAACAATTGCACGAATATCACCACCATCATTAAAAAACTGTTTGTCATCGTAAGCAAAACGGTTTCTATTCGCTCTGTAAGGAACAATTATTTTTTCATTTGAATCAAAAACAGACTTATTTCGTGGCCTATCTAAACGGAACCAACTATACAAGCCCTTAACTGCCTCATTTCGTGAAGACAATTCATTTCTATATTTTTTCAAATAATTCAAAACATTTGCATAATCCTCAATTTTTGTTTGATTGTCAATATAAATAAGATAATATCCTCTTTCCAAAAATGAATATCTAT
Organism: Paludibacteraceae bacterium; assembly: GCA_016938015.1. Taxonomy (GTDB): domain Bacteria; phylum Bacteroidota; class Bacteroidia; order Bacteroidales; family Paludibacteraceae; genus JAFGVL01. The sequence goes on along the minus strand of JAFGVL010000066.1, from coordinate 26,788 downwards.
CAATGTCGCCATTTTTAACATTCTTCCGTAAAATATCTTTTTCTAATAAGTTGGCTTGAGCAAATTCATATGAGACTGTAAAAATATCATTTTTGCCAGATTTTGAACCTTGTTCAATTATACATATTTCACCTAATAATGATGAATCTATATGTAATTTATCAATTATTGATTGATTATCACTATCTGCGATTAACCATTTTTCTGAAAGTTTATTTCGTTCCAATTCACATGTTAAATATCCATTGCTAATATCAACTATTGATAATGGTTTATTCTGTTTATAAATATGGAATTTTATCGTTGGTATAATTGTGCGTTTTTTAGCAAATACGAGTGTTGTATGAACATTTGCATCTGAAAAAATTAAAGTCTTTTCAAAATTCACCAAAACCTCAATATGTTTATTCAAAAAGACACGAAGTTTATCTGCATAATCATTCCCAATAAAATAATTTGATGTGATTACTCCATAAACTCCAGAAGTATTTAATAGAGTAATACCTTTATACATAAAGTAGTACATCAAATCATTGTAACCTGTATGTATTTCAGCGTAATTACTTTTCAAATAGTCATGTATCTCTCTTTGACTACTAATCCCTACATACGGCGGATTCCCAATCACCACATCAAAACCACCCTTGTATTCGGCTCGGAATGCGTGTTCGGTGGAGCATTCGATATCTTCAATAAGAGCCGCTGTTTTTTTACCAAATGCTTTCAAGTTATGCTTTACACGGTTGTTGCGTATATAGTGTAGGGTGTTGTGTAATTGTTCTTCGGAAGTAATTTGCTTTTTACCAAATTTCTGCGTCCACACCTGTGTTTGTGCTGTACCTCTTGGGGTGTCGTATGCACCGACGGGTTCGCACACGATGGTTATACTATCGTCTAGAGGAGAATAGCTCGTATCGGAGGCATCGTTCTCGGAGATAGGATAGGTAGAGGGAGCGTCGAGAGAAGCGGTATCGGGAGAAACGCGGTCGAGAGGAGTGCCGTCGGGGAGAGCGCTATCGACGGGAACGCTATCGACGGGAGTGCTGCTGACAAGGGAGCTAGCTCCCTTGTTCGTAGAGGGAGAGCCGACCGTATCGGATTCGACAAGGGAGCTAGCTCCCTTGTTTCTATACGGGGAGCCGCCCGCATCCGAGGCGACAAGGGAGCTAGCTCCCTTGTTCTTCGCACGAGCAGTTTTACTCTTTATCTTCTGCACTATTCTCGTTAGCTCTTCTTCTTCGCATACTAGGAGCAGATGCAGATGGTCACCACATATATTTACGGCGGGTATATTCAGCTTATCTTCCTTTGTTATATCGGCTATTGTTTGTAGTATGATATGTTCATCTGTTTCGTCGAACCATACCTTTTCACCCAGCTTAACATGGTTATCAAACATCCGTTGCGAATACCTGGAATTATGACTTGCGGTTGTTACATGCCAGGCTGTTTTCTTTTTCTCTGTAAATATGCCCGGAAACTCGGTTTGCCAGTTAAAGGCTTTGTCGCCTGCTACGGCGGGGTCGTCAATAAGGGAATTGCCGCATTTAATGTTGTTGTTGAGGTCGTTTAGCTTGCGGTTGGGTTGGGCGGTGCGTAGCCAGAGCGATAGTTTGGCAATTTCTACACTTTCTTCGTTGAGGTCTACCCCAAAGAGGTTGTTTTCTAAAATGCTGTTTTCAATATCGCTTAGTATAAGCGAGGCTCCCATAAGTTTAGCTTGTAGCTCGTCCAGGTATTTGTGTTCGGTAATTAAAAAATCCAAGGCTTGGTTCAGAAAAGCACCCGAGCCACAAGCTGGGTCGCAAATGGTAAGTTGCAACAACCAGTCACGATACAAGTTTAATTTATCGAGTAAGGCTTTCTTAGTATTCAGTTGGCGTTTTTTATCGGTGGTATAATCTGCCTCGTTTATTTCCAGTTCGGCTTTCTTTTCGGTGCATAGTTTGCCAATAGTATTGTCTACAATGTATTTGGTAATGTATTTAGGGGTGTAAAAAACACCGTCTTTTTTGCGTTTGGTTTTGGTTTTATCAATTACTTGCCCTTCTATCTCTGCTTTTACCTCGTCTATCTCGTTGAGGGAATTTTCAAAGATATGGCCTAGAATATTTACATCTACTTCGCTGGCAAAATCGTAACCGGATAGTTTCAGGGTATGTTTATACAGTAGTTCATCGTCTATCTGCACATTGTCCAATACCTCGTCGGGCTTAAACAAACCACCGTTGTAGGCAAACACATCGTACTGCTTGCCTTTGTAGCCGGTATTAAGATATCCAAAGTATTTCTTAAAACGGTTATACAGGGAGGTGTATTCATCCAAGTCGCACAGCTTCTTCCATTGCTCCAGAATTAAACGTATGGAATTGGGCGGTAATAATTGGCGGTCTTCGGCAAAGAAAAGAAACAAAAAGCGGTCGAGCAGTTTTTGCGATTTTTTAAACAACTCCAAGGATGGGTATTGTGGATTTTTCGCCACCAAATCTTGATACAATTCGCGTTTAAAAACAGAGTAATCCTTATACAGTTCTTTGGTAATCTTATCTTCCTGACTAACCGATTCGTCTTTAATTTTTTTAGCCAGTCCTTTTTCTATGTTTTCAAACGCCAAGCACAGGTACAGGATTTCAAATTCTTTTTCTGTAAGGGTAAATAAATTAAATTCGAGGTGCTCAATGGCATTGTCTATATAAAAACGGAGTTTCTCAAAGTTGGAGGTGATTACATAGACACAGTCCTTTTGGTTGTTCTTATAACCGAATGCCTGCGTTTCTACCTTGCTTAAATCGGTGGTGTCGGTTCCTTTTAATTCTATTACACCCAATACCTTTTCATTGATTTCAATAGCACCATCGGCCTTTTTACTGTTGCTTTCGTTCTTTTTCTCGCGTTTGAGATTGAAATTCGGTGCAGGATTCAAGGTATATCCTAAAACGCCTACAAATAAATCGCGCAAAAAACCTTCTTGGTATTCTTCTTCTTTACTTGTACGTATATTTTCTTGAATGGTAGCGTTATGAAAATGGGCTTTAAACGTAGAATAGGCTGCCGAAACAGTTTCTTTGTTTAAATGGTTGATATATTTGGTAAGTACGGCGTTTTGAAAGAAACTCATTGCAGTTTTTTTTTGTTTCCCCAAATATAAACATTCCAACTCTTAAACGAAAAGCATTTAACAAATAAAAAAGTTAGTAACCCTATCAGCGGTTGAGAATAATGGAACTCTGTCAACATTACACAAAACACAAAACCTCCCAAGCATTGAAAAACTTGGGAGGTTTTATTATGGTATTATTGGAGGTATTACTTTTCTTTTTTAGAACCAAAAACGGAAATATTGAGGTAGCGTTTAGGGTTTTGTTTGATATCTACCACTAATAAATTGGCATTGTTGGAGGTATTGGATAAGTTATCGTAAAGAGCTCTATCGTTTATTAATAAACCAAGTGAGCCTTCGTTGCTATTCATTTTACGCGATACTTCTTTTAACTCCAAAATAGTGGCATCAATACCATCTACTGTTTTTGCCAAGTCCACTTCTTTTAAATTGTTTCCTACCTGGGCAAAATCGGTAGTTATTGTGTTTACATTTTTCACAATTTTTGGCACATCTTGATTCATTACGCCTTTTAGCTTAGCAGTTGTTTCTTCTAAGTTGGCACTCGATTGTTCGATAGACGCCAAAGAGTTTTTCAGTTTCGGACTGTTAGTTATATCTCTAACAGAAAGTATCAACGAATCGGTAGAGCTTAATAAGGTATTTATTTTAGGAATAAGTTCATCCGAAATAGCATTTACAAAATTGGGTATAATAACTGATTTGATGGTATCGCCAACAGCTTCATATTGTCCGGTTTGCGGCGCATACACAATTCTAATTGCTTTACCTCCCATCAATCCCTTATCAAACAATTCAGCTCTGGTACCTTCGGGCAATTCAAGGTCAGAAGAAATATCTAAGGTAATTACAAAAGAAGGTTCTTTGGTAAAATCATACTTAATCTCCCTTACCTGACCCACTTGATGTCCTTTAATTAATACAGGAGAAGTTTCTACCAATCCACCAATATTATCGTAGGTTGCATAATAAAAATTGCTGGGATTAAATATGTTTATTCCTTTTAAAAAATTGAGTCCAAAAAGCAATAAAGCTAATGAAGCTACAGCTAAAATTCCAATTTTTACTTCTTTAGTAAAATACTTTTTAATCATTATTACAGTTTATTTATTTATTTTTTAATGCATCTTGAAGAGCAATCTTTTGCCCATTTTTAAAAACTATTATAATAGCCCCGGGAAATTTTGAAGCAATCTCTTTTTTCAATATTAATATTTTTTGATAATCACTCGTATTACCATACGTATATTTATATAAGCCTCCTTCTTCGTAAACAGAAACTTTCAATCCCTTAAAAACAGGATCTGTTAACACCTTTTTTTTACTGAGAGCAACCAATTGTAATTTATACGCTATAAGTTCGTTATCAGTTTTAGATGCTACCGATGTAATAGTGGGAGTTTCTTTTTTTACAACGCTTGGTTCTATCTTTTTTGGTGGGGCTAGGGCTTCCGTTTTATTACTTTCGGCGGTTAGCTGTGCGCTACTTGAGCTTGGTTTGTTAACTTCTGTTTTTTTTTCAACTACTTGTTGCGCCGGAGTATTAAACTCTTTTTTTATGGCTGATTTTGAATCCGTTTGAACAATCGGTTCAATTTTAGGTTGTGGTTTATCTTCTTTAATATTAGCTTCAGCCTTCATTTTATCTAAAAATTGTTGCGTTTGAAGTTCTTCTTCTTTGCTCAACTTTTTAGGTTCTTTTGCCACAACAACTACTTTTTCAATTGGTTTTTCAGGCTCCTTGGCTTCGGTTTTATTCGTATTAACCGCCGAAAGTTTTTCGGTTGCTTTTGCAGAAGCTAACGCTTTATTTTTATCGTTCACAAAATTTTGTTTACCCGATTTATTGTCGTATTCTTTTTTAAATTTTGTAAACGATTCAAAAATTGCCTTTGCTATCTGAATACGTCCATCGGCCGACATTAAATACTCTCGCTCTTCTTTGTTGCTAATATAACCAAGCTCAACTAAAACACTAGGCATAGCTGTTTTATGCAACACCCAAAAACCTGCTTGTCTTACGCCCTTATCTTTTCTCCCTAATTTACCAAAACTCGTTTGAACATCGGAAGCAAATTGCACACTTTTTTCGAGGTAGCGATCTTGAATACATTCAAACATAATGTACGAGTCGGGCGAGTTTGGATTAAAGCCTGCATATTTTACTTTGTAATCGTCTTCGAGCAAAATTACAGAGTTTTCACGCATAGCAACATCTAAATTCGATTGCGATTGGGTTAAACCTAAGGTATATGTTTCTGTTCCCGAAGCGGTATTGCTTTTACTGGCATTGGTATGTACCGAAATAAATAAATCGGCGTGAGCATTATTGGCAATATTGGCTCTTTCTTGCAAAGTTAAATACACATCTTTTTTACGTGTATATATCACTTTTACATCGGCGTGATTTTTTTCTATCAATTCGCCCAAATGGAGTACAACAGCCAAATTAATATCCTTTTCGTAATTTTTTCCGCTTACTGCTCCGGGGTCTTTTCCTCCATGACCCGCATCTAAAACCACTACGAAACTTTTTGAAACATCCGCTGCAAAGAGTTGAAAAGAAAAGAACAAAGCTAAAACAACCAACACACTATAGTTAAAACTTATTGTAATTTGTCGCATAATTTTATGTTTGTTGGATTTGAATAGGCAAAAATAGATAATATCTTCAATTTTGGCACACTATTTAGAACAATAATCGTTGCTTTTTTTATTATTATCTGTTAAATTTTTTATTTAAAAAAGAATTCAAACCATATTCTGTGCCATATATTAACTAAATTTGCGCGCAATATAATCATAGTACCCATGTCTTTTTTGAAACAGAAACATATACTCTCGTTGCTTTTCCTTACCTTGTGTTGGATAACTCCGAAAAGCACTTTTAGCCAAGTTTCTGTTGCTAAAACCACCACCGATTCTATTTCAACAGACTCTTTATCAAACGATTCAACACAAGCCAAGCCTCAAAAAAAGAAAAAACCGGCTATTGATTTTCCTATTAGCTACAAAGCTACCGATTCTATTGTGTTAATGCAATCGGGCAATGCTTTTTTATACGGAAGTGGCAATATAAATTACGAAAAAATTGATTTAACAGCCGACTATATTGCCCTAGATTTTGACAGTTCGACAGTATATGCCATAGGTAAATTAAATGAAGATGGCGAAGAAATTGGCAAACCCATTTTTAAAGACGGCGATGAAGAATACGCATCCAAATCTATCCGCTACAATATTAAAACAAAAAAAGGTTATATTTTACAAGGAGTTGTTCAACAAGGCGAGGGTTATATTATTGGCGAAAAAACCAAAAAAATCGATGAAAACATCATTTGCATGAAAAACGGCAAATATACCACCTGCGATGAACATGACCATCCTCACTTTTACCTGAACTTAACGAAAGCAAAAGTAAAAAATAAAAAATGGATAGTTACAGGTCCTGCGTATCTGGTGTTATTAGATGTACCTTTACCCCTAGCGCTTCCTTTTGGCTATTTCCCATTTACAAAAGAGTATTCTTCGGGTGTAATAGTGCCTTCGTACGGACAAGATATAACCAGAGGGTTTTACCTAACAAACGGTGGTTATTATTGGGCTATAAATGATTACATGGATTTATCGGTTACCGGAGATATTTATACCATGGGCACTTGGGCTTTAAACGGATTATCTTCGTACGTAAAACGATACAAATACAGAGGAAACATAAATGTAAATTACCGCGAAGATGTTACCGGCATTAAAGAGTTGCCCAACGAATACTCCAAAGCCAAAAACTTTTCTTTTAATTGGACGCATGCTCAAGATGCCAAAGCTAGCCCCAACAGCACCATTTCTGCCAGTGTAAATTTTTCTACCAGCGGTTACGATCGAAGCAATATAAACAACTACTACAACCCTTCACTTTTGTCTCAAAACACAAAAAGTTCAAGCATATCATGGGGTTACCGCTTTCCGGAATCTCCCTTTAGCATTTCGACCAATGTACTAGCCAATCAGCGCACAGCCGACTCAACCATTATGCTAACCTTACCCGATTTTAGCATTAACATGACTAGAATTTACCCTCTTAAACGAAAAAATGCTATAGGCAAAGACCGTTGGTACGAAAAAATTTCTATTTCGTACAACGGACGATTTAGTAATAGCATTGAAACAAAAGAAGATTTGTTACTTAAATCGTCGTTTTTAAAAGACTGGAAAAACGGAGCCGATCATGTTATTCCGGTTAATATGTCGTTTAATATTCTTAAATACATTTCTATTTCGCCTAACATAAACTACCACGAAAGATGGAATTTTAAATCCGTTGAAAAATCGTGGGATACTGCCACAAATAAGGTGATTAATGATACTATTAATGGGTTTAATCGTGTGTACGATTTTAATGCAGGTGTAAGTGCATCGACAAAATTTTATGGATTTTTTACTCCCAACAGAAAAATTTTCGGCGATAAAATAGACCGTATAAGACATGTGATAACACCTTCGGTAGGTTTTTCTTACAAACCCGATTTTGGAGACCCATTTTGGAATTTATATAAAACATACGACAGACCAACCAGTTTAACAGACCCTACATTAACTTCTGTATTGTACTCGCCGGACAGTATTGGTTTGTTTGGAATACCAAGCGTTGGCGAAACAGGTAGTATCACGTTTTCGTTAAATAACAACCTCGAAATGAAAGTAAAACAAAAGAACGACACTACCGATAACCCTTATAAAACAATTAGCTTAATTGATGGAATTAGTGTAAATGGCAGTTATAATTTGGCAGCCGACTCGATGAATTGGTCAAATTTTAATGCAAATCTGCGTTTAAAATTATTTAAAGGACTTAATATAAACCTTAGCGGTGCTTTCGAAACCTATTTATATGCGCTTAATTCGGCGGGAAATCCGGTTAGAATAAATACGCCTCGTTGGGAAGTGGGTAAATTTCCTCGTTTAATTAGTACCGGAACTTCTTGTGGCTACACATTTAACAACCAAACTTTTAAAAAGAAAGAAACCGAAGCCGAAAAAGACTCTACCAATACACCTACTACAAACAGTGCCGATGAAGAAGGCTATCAAACAATAAAAGTTCCGTGGAGCCTATCTTTTGATTATTCGGTGCAATACGGAAATACCATTTTTAATAAAGAAATTTTAGAATACGACCGTGAAATAACCCACAATATGAGTGTGCGAGGCAATATTAACGTAACATCTAAATGGAGTATTAACTTTGGCGGAGCTTACGATATAACCAATAAAACAATTACCTACACAAATTTAGGCATTAGCCGTAATCTACATTGTTGGAATATGAGTGCCAATATTGTACCTTTTGGCGTATATAAAACCTATAATTTTTTAATCCAGGTAAATTCAAGTCTGTTGAGCGATTTAAAATACGAAAAAAGAAGCGATTTTACCACGCCAATTAACTGGTACTAAAAACAAACTGTTTTTTGTATAGTTTTAATTATCTTTGCCTAATTATTAATAATAAAAATTTCACCGATGAGTATTACCGAAAAAATGATTGTTACAGTAAGCTACGACCTATATGTTCAAGCTGAAAACGAGAAACCCGAATTAATGGAAAGTGCCACAGCCGAAAAGCCTCTTGTTTTTTGCTTTGGCATTGGTATGATGTTGCCGAAATTTGAAGAAGAACTTAAAAATAAGAAAGTGGGCGATGCCTTTGATTTTACATTGGCATGCAACGATGCTTATGGCGAATACAACGACGAACATGTTATTGACTTACCCAAAAGTGTATTTGAAGTTGATGGCAAATTTGACGATGAAATGGTAGCTGTTGGAAATATTATACCTTTAATGGATGCCGATGGAAACAGATTAAATGCCGAAGTTCTTGAAATTAACGAATCAAGCGTTAGTGTTGATTTAAACCATCCACTTGCCGGAGAAAACTTACATTTTGTGGGTAAAGTTATTGATATCCATGTAGCAAGCGAAGAAGAAATGGCCGCATACACCGGCGGTGGTTGCAGTAGCGGTTGTGGCGGATGTTGTAGCGATGGCGACTGTAACGATAACGACCAAGAAAGCTCAGGTTGTGGTAGTTGTGGATGCAATTAAGAAAAACCACCCCTCATCTTACTATTTACAAGAAACATTTACTTCTTGCATATCCCCTAAAGGGGAAGGAAGGTGAATTTCTTGGATATTTGAAAAAAAACATAAGATTGGCACAATACCAAAATCCCCATTTAGAGAAGGGTTGGGGGTAATAATAAATAAATCAAAATTATGTCAAATACTTTCGGAAACATATTTAGGTTAACCTCTTTTGGCGAATCTCACGGTAAAGCTATTGGAGGTGTAATAGACGGATGTCCCTCGGGAATTGTAATCGACGAAGCATTTGTGCAACAACAACTAAACCGTCGCAGACCCGGTCAATCAAGCATTTCATCTCCACGCAACGAGTCTGATCAAGTTGAGTTTTTGTCGGGTATTTTCGAAGGAAAAACGACCGGAGCTCCAATTGCTTTTGTTATTTGGAACAAAGACCAGCACTCTTCCGATTACGACAAATTGAAAGATGTATTTCGTCCATCTCATGCCGATTATACCTACCAAACTAAGTACGGAATAAGAGACCACAGAGGTGGAGGTAGAACTTCTGCCCGCGAAACCATTACTCGTGTAGTAGGTGGAGCCATTGCTCAATTAGCACTCAAACAAATTGGGGTACAAATACATGCATTTACATCGCAAGTAGGCACAATAAAATTACCAAAAAGTTACGATCAATACGATATTTTATCAGCAGAAAATAACGAAATTCGTTGTCCTGATTCGGCTACTGCACAAAAAATGATTGCTTTTATATCGCAACTAAAAACCGAAGGCGATTCGATAGGAGGAGTTATAACATGTGTTGCCAAAGGCATTCCTGCCGGATGGGGCGAACCAATTTTCACCAAACTGCATGCAGTGCTCGGCAACGCCATGTTATCCATCAACGCTTGTAAAGGTTTTGATTATGGAAGTGGTTTTGATGTTTCGCACAAAGGTTCTGAAATAAACGATGAGTTTATTGCAAACAATGGTGCTGTAAGCACAAAAACCAATAACTCAGGAGGTATTCAAGGAGGTATTTCTAACGGGCAAGATATTTATTTCAACGTAGCTTTTAAACCGGTAGCAACCATACTTAAAAACCAACAAACTATCGATAAAAACGGACTTCCTATTCAGATAAAAGCTGAAGGCCGACACGACCCTTGCGTATTACCAAGAGCGGTACCTATTGTAGAAGCTATGGCTGCAATAGTTTTATTCGATATGTATTTGTTAAGCAAAACAAACTCATGATTCCAAAATTAAAACATACCGATTCCGGAAATTTCATTCTACTAGCCGGCCCTTGCGTTATTGAAGGAAAAGAAATGGCTTTTGAAATAGCCGAAGAACTGTGTAGAATTAGCGATAAATATAGCATCCCTCTTGTTTTTAAAGGCTCCTATCGTAAAGCAAACCGCTCTCGTCTTGACTCATTTACAGGCATTGGCGACGAAAAAGCGTTAGAAATATTAAAAGCAATTGGTGAAAAGTTTAACATCCCTACCGTAACCGATATACATTCTGAAACCGAAGCCGATTTAGCTGCTAAATACGTTGATATACTTCAGATTCCGGCTTTTCTTTGTAGGCAAACCGAATTATTAGTAGCAGCTGCAAAAACAGGAAAAGTGATAAATATTAAAAAGGGACAGTTTCTTTCGGCAGAATCGATGCAGTTTGCTACACAAAAAGTGGTAGATGCCGGAAATACAAAAATAATGCTTACCGAAAGAGGCAATAGCTTTGGATACCAAGATTTAGTGGTTGATTTTAGAGGAATTCCTACGATGAAAGCAATTGGTTTTCCGGTAATATTAGACATCACACATTCACTGCAACAACCAAATCAAACATCGGGAGTTACCGGAGGTCAGCCTCAGCTAATCGAAACAATTGCTCGTGCAGGTATCGCTGTTGGAGCAGATGGTATTTTTATGGAAACACATCCCAATCCCGGCCAAGCAAAATCAGATGGAGCCAATATGTTAGCCCTTGATAAAGCAGAAAAACTTTTAAAGAATCTTGTCGCTATCAAACAGTTAATCAATAATTTATAAAAAAAGCTTCCTAATTACAAGGAAGCTTTTTTTGTACAATAAACAAACAGCCCAATGTTATAAAAAACAACTATGAACATAAAAGCGCTTTCGATTGTTAATATTTGTAAATTTAATTATTGTGTAAAAAATTGCTCTCAAATGCATACTGCAAAAAACTGTTTTTCAAAATTTACCGAACAAAAGGCGCTAAAAAATATATTTTACAACATATTTCTGATAAAAACCGCTATTAAATAGCTATTTAATGAAGAAAAAAAATTAGTTTTGTTTGTTAAAAAATATTATTATTCCTTTCCTTCAAAAAAACAATTATTAACCAACTAAAATAACTGTATGAGAAACCTATTTAGATTGTGTATAAAGCTCTATCTATTGATAGCAGTTTTAGGAGCATGGACAAGTTCTAATGCACAAATCATTGAAACAAAAAGCATATCATGTCCCGGAGCTAACGACGGTCAGTTAAACTTCCACTTTATTTTTGGCGCACCTCCCTTTACTTATGCATGGACATATAACTCGGCACCTTTTGTTGCCGATACAATAATTAAAGGAGCAAGTCCCGGTTATTATACAGTAATTGTGACTGATGCTACTGCAACATCCTATCTTTTTGAATACGACCTAAAAGATCCGATACCATTAAACAATTCATTTCCTTCAATTACACCAAACTCCTATTGGCCGGCAAATAACGGAGCTTTTTCTATAACTACAACAGGAGGTAGTGGTTCTTTTAAATATACACTTAAAGATAGTCTTTCTCGAACAACCATGACTATGACGAGTGCAAATTACACCACTTTTCCTACTTCCGGATTCATGAATCTCCCTTCCGGAACATATTACTTAACCACAACCGATATACACGGATGTAAAAGAATGGATACTGTTCGAATTGCGGAAAATAGAGGATATGGAGAACTTGGTGCTAGTTATAATGGTTTAATAAACCCCGATACAACAGCATGCTATAAAGATATAACAGCATTTTCTCTCAGACCTGACACCTTAAATGTGCAATTTCCGGTAACTGTATTAATAGATGATTTAGCTCCCACTATTTTATTAGGATATAAACGGGTAGGCGATACCTTAAGAATGCATACCGGATTAGGAGCTTCTGTTTTAATAGATACCATATTTCCGGTGGCTACATTTAATTATATAACTAGATTAGATCCTCCGATAGCTCCCGAAACATTAAACAAAGCAACACTGGGTGGTGTTTCGGCTCAATTAGCTCCCGGGTTTCATATTATTCAGGTATATACCAACGACGGAAGAGGTTTTAGATACAGTTGGGATGTTGACAGCACCTCCTCTCCTCTATCTATAAATATTGCAACTTTAGTACATAACCCTTGTTATAACGATAGTAAAGGAATTATCACCGCTACTGCCGAAGGTAGTTACGAAGGAATAACCTTAACATTAAGTGGAAATGGCCCTACGGCAATAGGTAACCCTCCTGCACCAGGAGTTAATGCCTTTACGACAGTATCTCGTTCGTCATTAATAGCCGGAGTTTACACCCTTATTGCTACCGACTGGACAGGATGTACACGTACCGATAAAGTTTCTATTACTCAACCCGATGAAGCTTTACGTATTGTATGGGATCCGGCAAAAAATGCCCGCTGTCCGTATAGTTTGGATGGAGCAGCTAATCTTCGTCGTGTTGACGGGGCAACCAATCCTATTAATTTTTCATGGTCTAATGGAGAAACAACGCCCGATTTAACAAACATATCTCCGGGAACTTATATATTAACTGTTACTGATGCCAATGGTTGTACGGGACAAGATTCTGTAAAAATTGAAGGCGAACGAAGAAACTGTTTTTACAATATAATTACACCCAATGGAGATGGATTCAACGATAAATTTGACTTGAGTGATTTTTGTGTAGGCGTTCAGATGAAAGCGGTAATTTTTAACGAAGCCGGTAAAAAAATAGCCGAACTGGATGAAACGAATCCTACTTGGGATGCTTACGATCCTATTACGCCTCCTACCGGAACTTCATCTACCTACACCTGTTTTGTAAGTTTATATGAAGATGGTGTAAAAACAGTAGAATTTGCCGAAAGCTTTTCGGTAGTTTTCCCTCAATAAAAAATAAAAACAAAGTTGCACTTCAAAACAACCAACAATGAAAAATTTAAAATATATCATTATAAGCTCTTGCTTATTGCTTGTTTCAATACAAAGTTACAGCCAACGTATTTGGGGAAATCCTGTAGGACAGTATGCCTATAACCCTGCCGGAGCTGCCATGAACGATTTGGGAGAATTGGTAAGTTGTTTCTACACCACCTATGAATCGGCCATTAATAGCCCTCAAGGTTTAATGTTATTAGGATCGGCCACCTTCCCTACCGATAACATGGGGGCCGGTTTTCGTTTTACCACAGAAGCCGGTGGTGTTATCAAAAATATAATGGGTGAAGCGACCTTTATGTATCGAGTAAATTTAGGTAGAGATACTAAATTAGCTTTCGGACTTTCAGCCGTTTTCAATCAAATTGGTTTAGATTATGATAAATTAAGCCCGCAGCATGCACAAGATCCTATTATTACACAAGGAGCCGAAACGGGTTCGTACGTAGATGCCAACTTTGGTATTAGTATCTACGAAGCAAATCAGTTTTATTTTGGTATTGCGGGTTATAACTTAATAGGTCAACAAACTAGCTGGCTATTACCCAATTTTACCAACAGAGCCTCTCGTTTAATCAGTGCTAGTGGTATGTATTCGCTTAATCTGTTTCAGGGAGACGGTAAATTAGAAACAACACTGGTTGGTATGACCTTTATGCCTCAAGATGAGTTTACCCTTAGCTATGATGCCAGTTGCCGTTTAATTCTTAAAAAAACATTGTGGTTTGGTGGTGGTTACTCCAATAATTTAGTAAAAGTATTAGCCGGAATATATATTCAAAACCTTTCTGTTGGATATACGGGAGCTATTGGCATGGGAGATATTAGCGATTATACCTATGCTTTCCCTAAACACGAATTATTTTTGAGAATGGAGCTCGACACATCAAAATCGTCTCGTTAAAACACTTGTAACTACTAGTTATATGCTACATAAAATAAACTATTTTATAATTCTGTTTCTTGCTTTGTTTGTTACTTTTTCGAGCCATGCTCAAAAGTACAGAAAACAACTTCAATTAAGAGAAGTTGCCAAAGATACTGTTTGTATCAATATGCAAACAATAAACAGTACAAGAGATGACTTTATGCCTTTTCTTATCGGGAAAAAAGACATGGTATTTACTTCCGACAGAAAAAACATACAAGAAGGTCAAACACTACAGTATTCTGAAAAAGTATATTGGACCAGAGAGAAGGGAAAAAATATTTGGTTAACCCCTAAAAAAAATGGCTACTCATGGAATAGCGACAACAATACATCATTAGTGGGAATTGGTGATGCCTTGTATTATTTTTACAGATCTTACTGGAAAAATAATGGCGAAATTTTCACCGCCGAACGTAGCCCTAAAGCAAAAGAACCATGGCAAGCTTCGGGCTTAACAAAAATGAAACGAATATGCACCGAGTACGACGAAAACTCAATTACTCCGGCTCATGGCGACAGTGTTATTTTCGTATCCAATCGCAATGGCAGTTATGATATTTTTTTACAAGTAGGCGAAGCTGATGCCTCACCTATGGATATTTTCAATACTGAGTTCAATGAAAATGATGTATTTTTTAGCTTTCCGAACAACACCTTGTATTTTAGCTCTAACAGACCCGAAGGCATAGGCGGTTACGATATTTATCGCTCAAAAATAGTAAACAATGCTTTTTCGGCTCCCGAGTTATTGAGAGATACCATGATTAACAGCACCTCCGACGATAGAGATTTTAGATGGTACAACGATTCGCTCATGTATTTATCTTCCAATAGAATAATGGGCCTAGGAGGATTTGACATTTACAACATTCGCGTAAAAAGCAGAAATGTATACGACACGCTATTAATTGAAATCCCTATTGTTGTTGATACCATTAAAGACATGAAGTCGGAACTGTATGCTAAACTCAAAGAGTTAGGTTTATTTCCGTTTAAAGGAGAAGTACAAGTGGGAGCCTATCAATATATTCCATCGTTAGAACAATTTATTAAAAGATTTCCTTGTATAACCAAACAAAACATCCGAATGGATAAAATTATGGTTGATGATACAATCCCTGTTCACAAATACATTGTAGACACGGTTTACACAGATGTTGAAAAAGCAGTAAACAAACAATTGGAAATTGAAGCCATGCATTGCTTGCCCGACAAAGTATTTTCAGACATGCCGTTTATAGGGATGTTAGACAAGCAAGGAAACCGATTTGCCATATTTTGGAAGAAAGATGAATTTATAGATAAAAACATATTTTACATCTTTAAGAATGGGGTGCAAATATGGAAAACTCGATTGTTTTAAAGTAAAAATAAGCTGAATAAAGCCTCTCAATTTTGGGAGGCTTTATAATTTTACCTTAACTTTGCACACAATTACTAACGTACAATAACATGAAAATATTTCTGTTTGATTTTGATGGAGTTATTACAGACACACTACCCATTGCAGTAGAAGTTTATAACCAAAAAATGCAAGCTAACGGTTTAAACAAGCTATTTACCCCCGAAAGTTTTGCCGGCCTATTTTTACATAACTTTCACAAAGGTTTGTCGGAATATATTCCTGACAGTGAGTTGCGTGAAAAAATTTTAAAAGAGAAAAATGCCGAATATGAAATTAGAAAAGACGATTTCAGAATTTTTGACGGTATCAAAGAAACACTTACCGAGCTTTCTAAAAATGGTAAAATGATTATTATTTCATCCAACGGTACACAGTTTATCAATGCATTATTAAAAAGCAGAGAGATTAGCTGCTTTGATGAAGTGCTGGGAGGAGATATTGAAAAAAGTAAGGTGAAAAAAATCAATTGGCAAAAAGAAAAATACCCCCATGCTGAAATATATTATATTGGCGATACTACAGGCGATGTGAAAGAAAGCAAAGAAACCAATATTAAAGCAGTAGCTGTAAGTTGGGGCTTTCATACCCGAGAACAACTAGCAACAGAAAATCCCGATTACATTTTTGATACACCAACCGAATTACTGCAATTAATTTAATTCCGTTTACTCGTTAATTATCTAACAAAAATTTATAAACAGAAGGATGCAACCACGGGCTTGCATCCTTTTTTTCTTTTAGTAATTGGCGTATTTCCGTAGATGAGATAGGAAATAAAGGTGCCTCAACTACCTTAACTTGAGGATACTCTTTTTGCAAAGCATCTAAATCATACCCCTTACGAGGATACACCAATATGGAGTAATTATTCAAAAGATTTTTATAATCCCGCCATAAGGAAAAAGCATCTAGATTATCGGCCCCTATTATTAATGCAAATTGTTTTTCCGGATATAATTCATTCAGGTGTTGAAGTGTGGTAATGGTATAATTTGGAGTAGGCAAAAAGAATTCCACATCGCATGCTTTGAAAGCAGAATAATCTGCAATAGCTAATTTGACCATTTTTAATCGACTGTCATCAGGCATTAAATCATTCTGTTCTTTTAACGGATTATGAGGGCTTACCACAAACCAAATTTCATCCAAGCCGGCATGCTTCAACAAATAGCTTGCTAAAGCTGTATGCCCCAAGTGAATGGGATTAAAGGAACCGAATAATAATCCTATCATTTATCAGATATATTAACAGCAATGAGTACAATAGAAACGCAAAGCACGCAATTCGTTGCGTCTATTGCGAAAAACTTTGCGTCCATTGCGGTAAAATTAAATTTCTAAAAACTCTTTAATAACTCTCAGTGTTTCTGCTTTCGCTTTTTCTAAGTCATCATTGATAATTACCACATCAAATTGTGTTGCAAAGCTCATCTCCCATTCGGCTTTGGCAATACGTTCGGCAATTTTCTCAGGAGTATCTGTTTTACGAGCTTCTAAACGATTGCGTAATTCGTCAATACTAGGTGGTTGAATAAAAACAGTTAACACCTTATCTCCGTAAAGTTTCTTTACATTTACACCACCAACCACATCTAAATCGGCAATGGCCACCTTTCCTGTTGAAGCTATTCTGTCTACTTCACTCTTGAGAGTTCCATAATAACAATTTTTATATACTTCTTCGTATTCCAAAAACTCATTATTGGCTATACGAGCCCTAAATTCATCGGGTGTAAGAAAATAATATTCTTTACCATGTTGCTCCTCTCCTCTTGGTGCACGACTGGTTGCCGAAATGGAAAACTCCAATCCCAAATTTTGAGTTAACAGGTAATTGATAATGGTGCTTTTACCAGAACCCGAAGGTGCAGAAAAAATAATAAACTTGGCCATAAAAAAACGATTAGAGATTAAGGATTAACGATTAACAGGTTTGTTAATTCGTCTCTTTACTGTTCTTATACTAGATGTTATTAGTTTAATTAATTCATTAGCATTATCTGAAAGACTTTTATATTGTTGTTCTGAAATATAGTTTGTTTTATATAGTAACAATAACCAATACAAAGTTTCAGCACATTCTTTTTGAGCAATAGAAAATTTATGAATAAAATCTAAATCACTTTCACCATATTTTCCTTCGTTCAGCATTGCTCCAATTGAAGTACCGGAGCGTAATATTTGTTTAGATAAAACAAATTCATTTTTCTCTTTGCACAAATAGTTATAGAGATTTACTATCCTAACTGCAAAATCCATACTTTTCTCTAACCCAACAGACATAGGTATTTTGTTTTAGTTAATCGATAATCGTTTATCTCTAATCTCTATTACAGCACATTCAACACCTGCTCTTTTACCTGCTCCAATTCATCCTTCATCAGCACTACTAATTTTTGCATTTCGCTATGGTTCGATTTGGAACCAAGGGTATTTATTTCACGACCAATTTCTTGAGCAATAAAACCAAGTTTCTTACCCAGCGATTTTTCATGTTGCATCGTTTCAATAAAGTAACTTAAATGGTTTGCCAAACGTACTTTTTCTTCATTTACATCTAGCTTTTCGATATAAAAAATAAGCTCTTGTTCAAACCGATTTTTATCATAATCAACCTTTTCGCCTATTGCTAATAAGTTTTCACGCAAACGAGTTTTTACTTTATCAATTCGTTCTGCTTCGTATTTTTCTATTTCTTGCGATAATCGTTTAATGTTGGCAATTTTGGCGATAAATACATTTTCGAGCGATTTTCCTTCTTGTATTCTAAATTCTATCAATTGATTAACTGCCGAAGCAATTACTTTTTTCACTTCTACCCACTCGGTTTCGTCTAACTCTTGCATCTCCGATTTCATGGCATCCGGCATACGCAATAACACCGAAAACCAGTCGGCAGGAACAGGTACTCCCATTTTTTCTGACAACTCAAAAATCTGCTTAAAATAAGCTTCCACCACCGATTGATTTATTTGAGTTACACTCTCTTTACCCGAATTATCAATATACAAAGCAAAATCAACTTTACCACGTTCAAGTTGTTGCGCTAATTCATTCCGAATCTCAATATCTTTTTCGCGATACAAACTACATATTCGTGTAGATAAGTCTAATTGCTTGCTGTTGAGCGATTTTACCTCAACGGTAATTTTTTTGTTTCCTATTTCGGCACTGGCTTTTCCAAAGCCTGTCATTGATTGAACCATGTTTTTATTATTAAAAGCCTCCCCCTAACCCCCACCAATAGAGGGGGAGTGTGATTGTGAAAGCGGTTGTTATTATTCAAATATTACTTAAACTTCAACTACATTTAAATAGTAAAATATCTGCGCAAATTTACATTTTAATTCGGTTGCTAGCGTCAAATACATTACTTTTGTCAACTATAAAAAGAATTAATTTAAAATTAACAACAGTTTGCCTTGTAACTCTCCCCCTCTATTGGTGGGGGTTGGGGGGAGGCTCTTAATAGTAAATTCCTTCATGCCTGTTATCCTTTTAATAGAAACCTCTACCACCGTTTGTTCTGTAGCATTATCGAAAAACGGAGCTTGTATCGCTGAAAAAGTTAATTTCGATGGACCTTCACATGCTACGCTATTAGGCGTTTACGTGCAAGAAATGCTTGCTTATTCAAAACAAAATAATGTAACAATTGATGCCGTTGCCATTAGTTGCGGACCCGGTTCTTATACAGGTTTGCGTATTGGAGTTTCTACCGCTAAAGGCTTGTGTTTTGGACTAGGTATTCCTTTAATTGCAATACCTACACTGCAACTATTGGCTTCTACAGTAAAAGAAAGCCAAACGATTGCACCAAAAACCCTACTTTGCCCCATGTTAGATGCACGTAGAATGGAGGTATATACCGCTTTTTACGACCACAATCTACAACCAATTCGAAAAACAGCAGCCGATATCATTGACGAACAGTCTTACTCCGATTTATTAAACAACCAACCCATACTGTTTTTTGGCAATGGAGCTGATAAATGCAAAGCTACACTTACCCACCCTAACGCTACTTTTTTAAACGAAATTTATCCTATCGCCAAAAATATGATTATCTTAGCCGAAGCTTCGTATGAAGTACAACGCTTTGAAGATGTGGCTTATTTTGAACCTTTCTATTTAAAAGAGTTTGTGGCTACAACACCAAAAGAAAAACTATAAAATGATACAGTAGAGACGCACTGCAGTGCGTCTCTACAAATCCCCAATAACCCTATGGAATACTCAAAAAGAACTGACCTTATCCTCCCTGAATACGGACGTAATATCCAACAAATGGTAGATCACTGTGTGGCTATAGAAAACCGTGAAAACCGCACCAAATGCGCTAACACCATAATAAGTATTATGGGCAATATGTTTCCGTATTTGCGTGATGTAAACGATTTTAAACACAAATTATGGGATCATTTGGCCATTATGTCCGATTTTAAATTAGATATTGATTACCCCTACGAAGTGTACCGGAAAGAAAATCTATTTACCAAACCCAATAGAATTCCGTATAAAAACTCACGCATCCATTATATGCATTACGGACGTACGTTAGAGCAAATGATAGATAAAGCGGTTTCTTTTCCCGAAGGAGAAGAAAAAAACCAGCTCTTATTGCTTATTGCTAACCATATGAAAAAATGCTTTCTTACTTGGAACAAAGAATCGGTAAGCGATGAGAAAATTTTTAAAGACTTGCACGAACTATCTAACGGACAACTCAACTTAAATCAAGACCTTTTAAAATTGATCGAATCGAAAGATATATTAAGTCGCAACAAACCAAAAATCAACAAAAACAACAATAATAACAAGAAAAATAACGGAAGAAAATAGTATCCTTCTGCCTTCAACTGCACTCAGGCATCGTACAGCAAATACTTTCTTTCAACTTTTAACTTTTAACTTTTAACTTAAAATGGCTTCATTTGTAATAGAAGGCGGACAACGCTTACATGGAGAAATAACCGTTCAAGGAGCAAAAAACGAAGTACTGCAAATTATTTGTGCCACCCTACTTAGTGCCGAAGAAATTACAGTGGAAAACATCCCCGATATTTTGGATGTAAACAACCTTATTCAACTCATGCGAGACATGGGCGTTACGGTAACAAAACTAAACGACAGCGATTATATATTTCAGGCCAAAGAGGTAAATTTGGATTACCTAAACAGTCCGGAATTTTTCAAAAAAAGTGCTTCTTTAAGAGGCTCCGTAATGATAGTAGGTCCACTTGTGGCTCGCTTCGGACAAGCCATTATTCCTAAACCGGGAGGCGACAAAATTGGGCGCCGTAGGCTCGACACTCACTTTGAAGGGATACAAAAACTAGGTGCTACCTTTACCTACAATCAGGATAAACAACGATACGATATAAAAGCCAACAAACTAAAAGGCTGTTATATGTTGTTAGATGAAGCATCTGTAACCGGTACCGCCAATATTGTAATGGCTGCCGTGCTGGCCGAAGGTACAACCACCATTTACAATGCCGCTTGCGAACCGTATTTGCAACAGCTTTGTAAAATGCTCAACGCCATGGGTGCAAAAATTTCGGGCGTAGGCTCTAACTTACTTACCATTGAAGGGGTAAAAACTTTAAGCGGTTGTAGGCACCGTATTTTGCCCGATATGATTGAAGTAGGTTCTTTTATAGGACTAGCTGCCATGACAAGCTCTGAAATTACCATCAAAAAGGTGGGTTATGAGCATCTAGGTGTTATTCCGCATAGCTTTAGCCGATTGGGTATTAAAATGGAATTGCGTGGCGACGATTTATTCATCCCCAAACAAGACTCCTACACCATCGAAAGTTTTATCGACGGTTCTATTATGACCATTGCCGATGCCCCTTGGCCGGGACTTACCCCCGACTTACTCAGCGTATTGCTGGTTACCGCTACCAAAGCTAAAGGCAGCGTGCTTATTCACCAAAAAATGTTTGAAAGCCGCTTGTTCTTCGTTGATAAACTCATTGATATGGGAGCCCAAATTATCTTGTGCGACCCCCACCGCTGTACTGTTATCGGATTGGGAGAACAGTTTAAACTGCGCCCTGCAAAAATGAGTTCGCCCGATATACGTGCCGGTATTGCCCTACTTATTGCCGCCCTCTGTGCCGACGGAACATCTACCATCGAAAACATCGAACAAATTGACCGCGGATATCAAGATATTGATAAACGACTAAATGCCTTAGGTGCAAAAATTACCAGAAAATAGAGAGTTTTAATGCCACACGATGAATTTGTGCAAGTGCTGGTTTACCCGAAATTAAACGATTTAATTCACCCTCAATTACTGGTATATTAATACAGGGTTTTGTGAACATAGAAACTAGTTAGGGACAATTTTAAGAAGAGATAGTTAATACTCTAATAAAATACAAATTATAAAATTTGTAATATGGAACCTTCTGATTTTATTGCTTTGTATGCATTATTTGTTTCAATAGCAGTTATTATTTATAATGTTAAGACATTTAAAGAACAATCTTTTGAAACAAAGTTCTATAATTTTTTAAATCATTTTTTAAATCGAAATGAGAAGATAAGAATTGATTTTGATATTTGTAAAGAAGACTCATCTGGTAAACTTTTAATAGCTCATAGAACACCAAATGTTAACCACCAAATAATTTATAATGCATTAAAAGAATATTTCATTAATCCAGGACCAAATGTTTTGAAAATATTACCAAAATTTTTATCATATTTTAAAAGTATCGAATTTATAATCTCTCAAATTAATAGCAGTGATAAAGATTTGAAAAAACATTATTCTAAAATCCTTTTGGCTAATCTTTCTGACAATGAAGTTCATTTTATTTGCTATTATTATTACATCTTTTATGATGAAATAAATAAAGGCAAAAAAAACATAGTTAAAGAATCAAAAGTATTTGAGAATATTGAAGTTTCCTCTTTTTATAACCATTTTGATCCTAGAGACGGTATTTTTACTGATTTAGCAAAAGTAGATTTTAATTAAATAAAACACAGCTCCTCTTATTGCAAGTTTAGTCGGTTAGGATTGTTTCAAGTCACTATCATATTTGCTCTAAATAAAATGTTTGTAAAACTTAAGTTTAATTGTATTTAAATCTAAAAAAATATAACATGCAAAAGACACTTAAAATTTTAATTTATTTTATCATTGGATTTTTCGCATTAATGATTATATCATTTATTGTTCTTAATTTTATGGGTACGCGTAACAAAAAATTAGCACCTGAAGTTCAATACATAGAAATAAATGAAAAAAAAGGAAATGTAATGTTACATGTCGGAATGATAAAAGATTCTGTTCAAATACTTGTAGGAAAACCTGATGAAGTAGATTTAAGCTCCGTAGGAAACTACACTTACGAGAATTGGGGATATAAAATAAAAAATAATAGTGTATCTGATTTAAATATAGACTTTGAGAATGGAAAATTAAAAGGTGTACGACAACACTAACACTCCCCTTTTCTGTTAGGCGTAGCGTAGCGTCCCGCTACATCTAAGCTACTAAAAACCAGACCCTCTTGTTCCAAGTGTAGGTGGTTTGCATTGGTTCAAGTCAATGTCATACTTGCACTAAACGGGGCTTCATGTAATGTAAAACAGGCAGCTCTTTTTGTATTTCTCCCTTTCATTCAGTTAAAACTAGCTTACAGTTAGGTAAAACTAGCTTGCAGTTGAGTAAAACTCGTCTTCATTCGGATAAAACTTGCATGCATTCAGTTAAAACTTGCTTTCATTCGGTTAAAACTCGTATGCATTCGGATAAAACTTGCGTTCATTCGGTTAAAACTCGTATGCATTCAGTTAAAACTTGCTTTCATTCGGATAAAACTAGCTTTCATTCATGAAAAACTGGCTTTCATTTATAGAAAACTGGCATGCAGTAGTTAAGAAATGGAATGTAATAGGTTAAAAGTGGAAAGTAAAATGTAGAAAGTGGAATGTTTTATCTTTTATCTTGGTTCTTTGTTCTTTTATCTATATTCTTTTGTCTTTTGTCTTTGCTCTCAATTCTACACTATCCCCATCTCCTTGGCCTTTTGTAACATAAATCCATAAGCCGCTTCGTATTCATTAGGAATAATGCCATCCAAAATAGCATCTTTAATTGCCATTTTAAGATCGCCTACTTGGGCGCAAGGCTGTAAGTTAAATGTTTGCATAATTAACTCCCCCGATATTGGTGGTTGAAAATTACGCACACGGTCCTTTTCCTCAATATCTTTCAACTTTTGGCGAACCAGTTTAAAATTAGCGAGGTATTTTTTTACTTTTTCGGGATTTTTAGAAGTGATATCCGCCTCGCAAAGCATCATTAACTTTTCAATATCATCGCCTGCTTCAAACAGTAAGCGTCGCACGGCAGAATCAGTAATCTCATCTTCACTAAGTGCAATGGGGCGCATGTGCAACGACACCATTTTCTGAACAAACTTCATCTTTTCATTCATCGGAAATTTCATTCTTCTAAAAATTCCAGGAATCATTTTTTCGCCTATAAAATTATGATTATGAAAAGTCCAGCCCGTTTTTTTATCGTATTGCTTGGTTTGAGGTTTGGCAATATCATGAAAAACAGCCGCCCATCGTAACCACAAATCGTCACTATGTGCCGCCAAATTATCTACAACAGCAAGGGTATGCTTAAAAATCTCCTTGTGCCCTTTTCCGTCTTTGTTTTCTACCCCTTTCAAAGCATATAGTTCGGGTAGTATAAGTTGTAACAAACCGCTTTGATCCAACAACTCAAACCCAATACTCGGACGTTTAGAAAGCAACATCTTATTTAATTCATCAACAATACGTTCTTTAGAAATTATTTTTATACGCTCTTTATTTGCGGCAATAGCGTCAAAAGTTTTTTCTTCAATATAAAATTCCAATTGCGCCGCAAAGCGAATAGCTCGCATCATACGTAAAGGGTCGTCGCTAAAAGTAATGGAGGGGTCGAGAGGGGTACGAATAATTTTGTTTTTCAAGTCAACCAATCCGTTAAAGGGGTCAATCAACTCGCCAAATCGGTTTTTGTTCAAACAAATAGCCAAGGCATTAATGGTAAAATCGCGGCGTTTTTGGTCATCTTCCAACGAACCGTTTTCCACTATCGGATTACGACTATCGCTTTGATACGATTCTTTACGGGCTCCCACAAATTCTACTTCAATATCTTGAAACTTTACTTGCGCCGTTCCGTAATTTTTAAAAACAGCCAAACTGCTGCCGGAGCCCAATTCATTAGCCACCGCAGAAGCCAACTCAATACCACTACCCACAACTACAATATCAATATCTTTCGATACTCTTTTTAATAAACAATCGCGTACATAACCACCAATAACGTAACACTCTTGGGCTTTTGCATCGGCTTTTTCAGAAACCAGTTTAAATATATCGTCTTGTAAAAAATTCTTCATGCTTGTCTAAAAAAAACTATCAACAAAGGTATATCTTTTAACTGATATATACGAAAGCAAGGCAAAAATGAAAAATGTTAAATAAAATTGTTTACTTGTGTAAGTTTTTTTGTATTTTGGCTACTCCAAAACATCCATTTTACATGAAGTACAAAGCTCTCATATTTTGCGTTTTAACTCTATTACTAAACAGTTGCGGTCCTAAAAAATTAACCGAAGAAGAGCTTGCATTAGAGCACTTGCACAAAACCGACAGTTTGCTACAGTTAAATTTATTCAATGCTGCCAAATTGCATATAGACAGCATTAACACCCTCTATCCCAAACAAATTGCAGTGCGTAAAAAAGCCACTACCCTTTTGTACCAAATCGAACTAACCGAGCACAAAAAAAATTATATCTACGCCGATAGTGTTATTAAAATAAAACAACTAGAGTTCGACTCGGTAGCTAAAAACTTTAGTTTTGAAAAAGATACCGCCTTTCAAGATATTGGTAATTATGTTTACAAAAACCAACGTACCGAATACAAAGCTACCAGCAATTTTATTAAAGCCTATGTAGACGAAACCGGTTTGCTCTATTTGTCGAGCAATTATTGCAGCTCCTACCCACTACATCATTTTTCGGCTAAATTTTCGATAGGCGATGTGTATGCCGAAACAGAAAAAGTAACCAAAGATGGCTTTAATCATAGTTTTAAAGATGACGGAAAAACCTTTGAACGAGTAATTTATAAAAGCCTATCAAACAAAGATATTGGTACTTTAGTACAACAAAATATTGGCAAGACAATTGTAGTAACCCTACAAGGCGAAAAACGTAAAAGCAATTTTACCCTTAGTGCCAACGAAAAAAAAGCCATTTCGGAAGCCTTTAACTTATCGGTTATTCTTACCGATTTAAAAAATTTGGAACGAATAATTAACATTTCTAAAAAGAAAATTATACTTTTGGAAGAAAATATACGAATAGACCAACTCGAAAACCAAAAAACTAACTAATAAACCTTAATTTTAAAACCTATGAAAAAGTCAATTAATCTACTAATCGTATTTCTTCTGATACTTTCAAGTAGTGGATATGCACAAAAGAAAGCGGGGGAAAAAGATCTTGAGGCATTAACAAATAAAAAATTTATTGATAATGTGTGGGATTATAATAAAAGTAAAAAATTTAAATACAAAGGCACACAACCTATTATTATCGATTTTTATGCCACTTGGTGCGTGCCTTGCAAAGCAATTCATCCTTATTTAATTGAATTACAAGAAGAATATGGAAACAAAATAACTATTTATCAAATTAATGTAGATAAAGAACCGGAAATAACCAGTTTGTTTAAAATTGAAAATATACCGGCATTAGTTTTTATTAAAGACTCTAAAACATACAGCGTTGTAGTCGGCAAAAAAACCAAAGAGCAACTAAAAGCATTAATCGAAAATAAATTTTTTGGAGTTCCGCTACCGGCTAAATAAAAAATATTCAATACATAAAAAGGGGCTGTCCAAAAAG
This sequence comes from Paludibacteraceae bacterium, assembly GCA_016938015.1. Taxonomy (GTDB): domain Bacteria; phylum Bacteroidota; class Bacteroidia; order Bacteroidales; family Paludibacteraceae; genus JAFGVL01. Next base: position 66 of record JAFGVL010000066.1, on the reverse strand, counting down.
GTACAGCCCCTTAATTTTTTATGTAAAAAACCTGAACTTTGTTAAGCTCAGGCTTTTTTGTTCGCC
>JAFGVL010000065.1 GCA_016938015.1 Paludibacteraceae bacterium | reverse complement strand
CCAATTTTAATTTTAAAAATCAGATGGAATCATTACCATTTACTCCGGTAAAAGATATAATTCATGGCGTTGACTTAAAACATATTTTATCCAATTCGTTTGGTTTTGGAGGTAATAATTCTTCTGTAGTATTCTCAAAGATTTAAGGTCATTATGGTATTAAAAGAACTTTTCATTAACGGTTGTGGATCTATTTCTATACAAAATGCTGCAATCAACGAGTGTATATTTTCGCCTATCAACTACTCAGAAAATTATGTTCGTTGCATTGAACCAAACTTCAAAGATTATTTAGACCCAATTGCTGCTCGAAGAATGAGCCGTATAATTAAACGTGCTATTGTTTCGGCCAAAAATGCTGTTAAAGAATCGGGATTAGAAAATGTCGATGCTATTATAACAGGTACCGGCTTAGGCTGTGTAGAAGACACAGAAAAGTTCTTGGAAGCAATGATTACCAATGATGAAAAATTTCTTCAACCTACTTATTTCATTCAATCAACACACAACACCATTAGCTCACAAATAGCTATCAATATGAAATGTCATGGGTATAACAATACCTACATACACCGTGGCACTTCTTTTGAAAATGCATTGATGGATGCAGTGTTATTATTCAATACAAACGAAATACACACGGCACTTGTTACCGGAAATGACGAATTAACTCCTAAATATTTCACCTTTTTACGCAGATTAGGGTATTGGAAAAATAAGGTGGATAATTCATTAAAAATTATTGAAAACAATAACGATAGCGGTTCTTTTGCCGGCGAAGGAAGTGTTAGCATCATTTTCTCCGACAAAAAATCGGACTCTTCTTATGCCAAACTGTTAGGGATGGATTTATTTTTCAAACAAACACAACCCATCGAACAAAAAATTGAACAATTTTTATCCGAATGCGGACTATCAACATCGGATGTATCGGTATACATGACCGGGATGAACGGAGATAAAGACAATGATGCCGTTTACTCAGAAATTAGCAACAAGCTCTTTTCGAAAGAAAACACAGCTTTTTATAAAAACATTTGTGGCGAATATTATACTTCTGGAGCTTTTGGTGTAATGGCCTCAGCTTATTGCTTGCAACAAAAACAAGTACCTGCCCATATGATGTTGAGTGGAAATGCAAAAAAAGACAGTAAATATATTTTGCTTCATAACCACTTCCGAAACAAAAGTCATTCGTTACTATTGTTAAGCACATGTTAAAGCTTTTAATCATATCAACTATACAATGTTTATTTTTAGTTTCTTCTCAAATTTTTTTAAAACTAGCCTTGGTAGGTTTAGGAAAATTTAATTTTTCATGGAGCTATTTTAAACAAGCATTTACTAACTGGCAACTAGCTTGTTCCGGTATATCCATTGCAATAGCAACCGTTTTATGGTTGTATATATTAAAGCATTTCGATTTTAGTGCCGCTTATCCAATGATAAGCATCAGTTATATTTTTGGCACATTAGCGGCTATCTTTATTTTTCACGAAACTATCCCTGTAAGTCGTTGGATCGGTATTTCGCTTATTTTAGTTGGTGTTGTTTTTGTAGCAAAACAATAATTTACTATCTTTAATATCAATTAAAGGTTGTGATATAAACTACGAAGTAGTGATATTATTCTAGATTTTTAATGAAAAGTAAAATTAAACCCCGAAGGGGTGGTATTATTATGTTACCCTTTCGTTGTTATAATACAACATTCAGAAAGATTAATCTCAATAGAATGAAACATTATATAATAACTCTTGTATTTTTTTTAATGGCAAGCAGTTTTATCTTCTGTCAACAGTTAAAACCGGCAACTGAAGCTCAAAAAAAAGAAATACTTTCTCAAATTTCACAAACAGCGGCAAAAACAACTAGTTTGCAATGTGCTTTTGTTCAAAAAAAAAATATCTCCGTACTATCTGAAACCGTCACATCATCGGGAATGCTATACTTTAAAAAAGAAACTAATTTGAGGTGGCAATACAACAAACCTTATAGCTATCTGTTTATTTTAAGTGGCGGAAAAGTACTTATTAAAAACAATAATAAAACGGAAAAATTTAATACCAACTCCAATAAACTGTTTAAAGAAATTAGCGAAACAATGATAGGTGGAGTTAGAGGCGATGTATTGATTAACAATAAAAAATTTAATGCACAATTTTTTGTAGGTAGTTCTACTGTAATGGTAAAACTACTACCTCGAAATAAGGATTTGAAAGAATTAATGAGTGCTATTCACCTAACATTCAGCAAAACGGACTGGTTAGTGCAATCAATCGAAATGAAAGAAAAAGGAGGAGATAATACCATCATAACATTTACAGAAAAAAATGTCAATAAAAATATATCCGACGATTTATTTCGCATTAATTAGCCTGCTAATTACACATTCTTCTTGTGCAAAAAAAATCGTTCAACAAGCTTTTCCTTCAGAAAAAAACGCAAAAATTGCTGTTGTCCCTTCAACGAGTTCTTCTATCTCCCTAAGAACGCTTATTTCTTTTAAAAATACCGAAGTGTCGGGTATTACTATTATCAAGCAAAGTAATGATACCACTACAGGCGTGTTTATAAACGAATTCGGACTTAAAGGATTTGAGTTTATTGTTAGCAATGGAGCGTGCAAAATAAGCCATTTAATAAAACAATTAGATAAATGGTATATTAAAGAAACCTTAGCAAACGATTTTGCTTTTATTTTTACCTGCACTTATAATCCAAATAATGCTACAACAATACAAAAAACAATTAACAAACAGCAGTACAATTACTATTTAAACCCTAACTTTGTACTTTTTAAAATGGAACGCTTTACAAACAACAAACTAAGCGGACAAATAGAACTACAAAACGATAGTTCTTTTGTAATAACAAATACAAAAAAAAATATACATTATAAAATGTCTATTATAGATAACCAAAACTAAGGATACCCATGCTGGCAAACGATTTTTATTATACCATTGAAAAACGACTTACCGATACAGGTTTTGAAGTAGATATACGGTTTAACAAAAACCACAAAATATACCAAGCACATTTCCCCGAAAACCCAATAACTCCGGGAGTTTGTATTGTTCAAATTGCAAAAGACTTATTAGAAACTCATTATAAAACACCTTTATTGATGTCGTTGGCCAAAAACATTAAATTTTTATCGGTTATTTATCCAACCGATGAGGTATGTTTTAAAATAACCAACACTATCAACGAAGACGGGCTAATAGCGGCATCTATTGTTGTTGAAAAAAATCAAACAAACTATACCAAAATAAGTGCTTTGTTTAAAAAATTGGCATGAACTCTCCATCAAGCACATACAAACATAAACTCAGCTCTTTAAAAGTAGTTGTAATAGTGCCTACATATAATAACCAAGGTACTTTAAGCTCTGTGCTAGATGCTTTATTGGAATATACCGACGATATTATTGTAGTAAATGACGGTTCAACAGATCAAACCCCTATCCTACTTGAAAAATACCGTTCACAAATTGAAATAATAGCGTATCAACCAAACAAAGGAAAAGGCTATGCCTTAAAAAAAGGCTTTGAAAAAGCACTAGAGAAAGGCTTTCAATACGCCATAACCATCGATTCGGATGGGCAACACTATGCCAAAGACCTTGTTCTGTTTGCAAAAGAAATAGAAAAACACCCCAATGCTCTTATAGTTGGAAGCCGTATATTGAAACAAAAAAACATGAAAAGCGGCAGTACTTTTGCCAATAAATTTTCTAATTTTTGGTTTCAACTACAAACCGGCACCGCATTGCCCGATACACAATCGGGATTTAGAGCCTATCCTCTTCATTTAATGGGAAGAATGAAAATTTTCACTTACCGATACGAAGCAGAATTGGAATTGCTGGTTTTTTCGGCATGGAGAGGAATAGAAATGAGAGCCATACCTATTTCAGTGTATTATCCGCCAATAGAAGAAAAAGTATCGCACTTCAGACCCTTTCAAGATTTTTTTAGAATAAGCCTGTTAAATTCGGTCTTAGTTTTTTTAGCCATTATTTATGGTTATCCGGCTTTAGCTATACACAAACTGGTTAAAACAAGAAGCACTAACGCATGACGGCACTTTTTTTAACCATATACCATTACTTAAAAACCCGTAAAGCCTTGCGGGTTGTTTTACTCATCATTTTAGTTTCGTTTATTAGTTTTTTTGCCTCAAAAATTACTTTAGAAGAAGATATTGCAGGCTTTATGCCTAAAGGAGAAAATAGCGAACGAATTGAATTTGTATACAAAAATATTGGAATAACCGATAAAATCATAGTGCGCTTTTCGGCCAAAGACACTACCGACGAATCGAACCGCGATAAACTTATCGAAGCTGCTGAACTCTTTTATTCGCACTTTGATTCTCTTACTACAGGTAAAGGATATGTGAAAAATATTTTTTATAAAATTGACCAACAGCAACTAATTGAATTAGTTGACTTTATAACCAAAAACAGTCCTTACTATTTGGATGAGATAGACTATGCGCAAATAGATTCGCTCTTAACGCCTCTACATATAAACAGCCTACTCGAAAACAACAAAAAACTACTGGTGTCGCCAAGTGGAATGATTCTTAAAAAAAATATTATTGAAGACCCGCTGCATATTTCTTCATCCACTTTAAAACGATTACAACACTTTCAATTCAGCAATCAATACGAAGTTTACAACGATTATATTTTTTCTAAAAAGGGACAAAACTTATTACTTTTTATAAGTTCGGCTAACACCGCCAGCGAAACATCAAAAAACAAACAATTAGTTGAATGTTTAGATAACAGCATTAATTATGTTCAATCGCAATTAGGCGATGATTATATTGTAAATTACTTTGGAGCCGGCCCAATATCGGTAACCAACGCCGAAAGAATAAAAAAAGACAGTTATATTTCTATCGGTATCGCATTAGTACTTATCATTGTGCTTTTATTTTGGTTTTTTCGCAACGGAAAATCCATTGTTTTAATCATTATCCCTGTTGTTTTTGGGGCATTATTAGCTTTAGCTGCCTTGTTTTTTATCAAAGGGACTATTTCGGCCATTGCTATTGGAGCAGGCTCTGTAATAATTGGTATAGCTATCAATTATTCTTTACATTTTATAATTCACTCCAAGCACGAAAAAAACCCCTCAACTATTATAAAAGAGCTAACTTCTCCCATGATTACAGGTAGTATTACTACCGTTGGGGCGTTTTTAAGCTTGCTTTTTATTAGTTCCGACTCCATGCGCGACTTTGGTCTCTTTGCCGCATTTTCTTTGCTGGGAACCCTTCTGTTTGTTCTTGTTTTTATGCCTCATTGGATTGGTTCCAAAAAACAGTTAAAACAAGAAAAATCGCATCACTGGTTTGAAAAAATTTCAGATTATCGTTTTGAAAAAAACAACTATATACTTTTTACTGTATTGCTGTTTACGGCACTGTTTTTTTATTTTTCGTTTGATATTACGTTTGAAACCGATATGAGCAAAATTAACTATATGAAGCCCGAACAAAAAAAGGCTTTTGAAGAGTTAAGTAATTTTTCTACCGTAGGTAAAAAAAATATTTACCTAGTTTCCGACGGGAAAAATTTAAACGAAGCCCTACGCAATTATGAAAGTGCTTTGCCTATGATGGCATACCTTACCCACAACGGAAGTATAAATGAAGTTGCCGGCATTAGCACATTTCTGCCATCCGACTCGATGCAACAAGTAAAAATAAATCAATGGAATAAATTTTGGGAAACACGTAGAGCTCGGGTTAAAAAACTACTTACGGAACAAGGTGCTGCTGTTGGTTTTAAAAAACATTCGTTCGATTCGTTTTACGATCAATTAAACCGCTCCTACTCGGTTCAACCAACAAGCTATTTTTCTCCGATTACAAAAAACCTTGCTGCCGATTATTTAATTGTAAAAAAAGATAGAGCAATGGTTGTAACAATGCTCTATACCAATCCCGAAAAAACAGATGAAGTAACAAAAACACTCACTCAAGCAACTAATTTTATTTTTGATTCGGGTTCCTTATCAAAATCTTTGATAGCTGTGCTTTACAACGATTTTAACAAGGTGTTGTTTTTTTGTAGTTTTTTGGTACTGCTTTTTCTTACCATTTCTTTCGGTCGTATTGAATTAAGCATCATAGCCTTTATGCCAATGGTAGTAAGTTGGATTTGGATTTTAGGCATAATGGCTATTTTCAACAGTAGTTTTAATATTGTAAACATTATACTTGCCACCTTTATTTTTGGTATGGGCGACGATTATGCCATATTTATGATGGATGGAATTATTAACGAATACGCCTATAAACGTAAACTGTTGAGTTCCTACAAATCGGCAGTAGCTTTATCGGCCATAACCATGCTCATAGGTATTGGCACCTTGATTTTCGCTACTCATCCGGCCATGCAATCGCTTGGTAATGTAACCATTATAGGCATGGTTTCAGTAGTTATCATTTCATACGTAATACCTCCTTTTTTGTTCAACATGCTCACTTATAGCAAAGGAAAAAAACGACTTATGCCTATTACACTCAACAACTTCCTTGGTTCTTTAGTAGCATTTGTAGTTTTTTTAGTTGGAAGTATCGTATTATCGATAGTTGGATGGATACTATTTACCTTAAGCAAACCCAACCAAAAGAAAAAGCTTTGGTTCCACAAGTTGTTGTGTTACATGTCTAAATTTGCTGTAGAAAAATTACCGGGAGTAAAATCCCGTTTTATCAATGAGCAACAAGAAAACTTCGAAAAACCGTGCATAATCATCTGCAACCATCAAGCTCATATCGATTTAGTTTTCATCATGATGCTTTCGCCAAAAATTGTAATTTTAACAAACGAATGGGTTTGGAACTCGCCTTTCTACGGGAAAATTGTAAAATATGCCGATTTTTATCCTGTAATGAATGGCGTCGAAAACAGTATCGATCATCTTTCAGAACTGGTTCAAAAAGGATATTCTATAGCCATTTTTCCGGAAGGAACACGTTCGGAAGATTGTAGCATAAATCGTTTTCACCGAGGCGCATTTTATTTGGCAGAAAAACTGCAACTAGATATTTTACCCTTGATAATTCATGGTATTGGTCATGCCTTACCAAAAACTGAATTATTACTCAGAAATGGTGAAACTACAATGAAATTTTTACCTAGAATTACGCCCGAAAACAACGATTTTGGCAGCAATTACATTGAACGCACCAAAGCAATAAAACGACTTTACCAAGAAGAATACAAACTGTTGTGCAACGAATTTGAAACACCCTCCTATTACAGCAATATGGTGCTACAAAACTACATTTACAAAGGCGCTGTAATTGAAAAAACTATTCGTAAAGAATTACAGCTAAACAACCATTACGAACAACTGATTGCTATACTCCCTTCAACCGGAAAAATGTTAAACTTGGAATGTGGTTGGGGTGCATTTGCCCTAACTTGTGCCTTGGTAAAAAAAGAACTTGCAATTGTTGCTACCGATAACGATGATGATAAATTTGATATAGCAGCTAATTTGGCGTCGACACCTAACAATTTAAAATTTCACAACAATATAGACACAATTTCTATCCAAGATGTTGATTTTATTGTACAGATAAATCCCCAAAACAAGCAGGTTTTTGACATGTGTTTTTCTTCGCAAAAAACACTATATTTGTGGGTCGAAAAATCAAATCAACATTTCGAAAGTTTTACTACAATTAATGGGTTTAACATTCTTTGCGAGACAAACAATTATGCCATTATTGTATACGAGCAGTTATGAATAAATATGATGTAGTTATAGTGGGGAGCGGTTTGGGTGGACTTCTTTGCGGTTATATCTTAAGTAAAAATGGTTATAAAGTAATATTACTTGAGAAAAATAATCAACTGGGAGGCTGCTTGCAAACTTTTACAAGAAAAGGCGTAACTTTCGATACCGGGATGCATTACATCGGTTGCATGGATGACAACCAACTATTACACCGTTTTTTTAATTATTTTTCATTACTAAACGATGTAAAACTTCGTAAACTTGATGAAAATGGCTTTGACACAATCTCACTCAATGGCAATCAATACAAATATGCCATGGGCTACGAAAATTTTGTAGAGCAATTGTCAAACGGTTTTCCTTTAGAAAGAAAAAACATACAGGCATTTATTAATCAAATTCGCACTGTAGCTGACGAATCTCCGCTGTACAACCTGCGTGAAATAAACCAGCAAGTATTGCTCTCAACCGAATCGGTTAAAACCAGTGTCAACGAGTTTGTTTCATCCATTACCAACAATGCTACACTTCAAAATGTATTATGTGGAAATATTCCCCTATATGCAGGCATCAAAAATAAAACACCCCTTTACATCCAAGCGCTTATCAGCAATTTTTATATTCAAAGTGCTTACCGTATTGTAGGTGGAAGCCACAGTATTGCTCATTCGTTAAAAAAATCTATCGAAGCATTTGGGGGTGAAATTCAAACAAATGCTGAAGTGAAAAAATTTAACTGTGGAGCCGATTCCATTACCTCCGTAGAATTAACCAACGGAGAAATTATTGAAGGCAAAAACTTCATTTCCAATATGCATCCTCAAGCTACCGTAGAGAAGTTAGATACTCCGCTTATACGCAAAGCATACCGAGATCGTATTTACCAACTTGAAAACACCATATCCAATTTTACGGTGTATATCCAATTTAAAAAAAATAAAGTTCCCTATTTAAACAGCAATTACTATCATTATAATTCATCCAGCGTATGGGATTGTACGGATTACCAGACTAAAAACTGGCCAATGAATTATTTATATATGCACCAAGCTCCCGAAGTTCACACCGGATATTCTGAAGGAGCTTTGCTTATATCATACATGCATTTTAACGATGTTGCTCAATGGGCTAATACAACAGTGGGTAAAAGAGGAACTTCGTACAAAGAATTTAAAGAAGAAAAAGCTACTCGTTTAATTGCTGAACTCGAAAAATCTTTTCCGGGTATTTCATCGCAAATAGAATCATATTCGAGCTCTAGCCCTTTAACGTATAGAGATTACACTGCAACCAAAGAGGGTTCGATGTATGGAGTGTTGCGAGATAAAAATTTTCCTACTCAAACTTTGGTATCGCAACGCACACGGATACCCAACCTTTTTATGACCGGACAAAATATTAACTCGCACGGTATTTTAGGAGTAACCATTGGTGCCATTATAACATGTGGCGAATTTTTAGGCATAAACGCTATCATTAGAGATATAAACAATACGTAAAATGGGTAAAAATGTGGTAATAATGGGTGGTGGTATTGGAGGCTTAGTAAGCGCATGCTTGCTTTGCAAAGAAGGCTTTACTCCTACCGTTATTGAGCAACATTATAAAATTGGAGGCGGTTTGCATTGTTTTGATCGCTACGGAGCTACATTCGAAGCCGGTATTCACTATGTAAGCGGGTTTGAAGAAAACGGCAACTTACGCAAAATATTTTCGTACATCGGCATAATGGATAAGCTGGAACTGATGCCCATGGATAAAAATGGTTTCGACATTATTCATGTTGGCACTGATAACCTACAAGTAAAATTCGGTGTAGGAAAAAACAATTTCATTCGCCTGCTATCGGAACAATTTCCTCACCAAGCCGATAACATACAAAAGTACATGGATGCGCTGTATGAAATATGCGATAAAATACAGTTGTTTAATTTAAAACCCGTTAGCAAATCGTTTCATGTAGACGAGAGTACATTTATTCCGGTAGAGCAATTTATTGAACAATTTATCAGCGATAAAAAATTGCAACTCCTTTTAACTTGGAATAATAGCTTGTATAGCGGCACTAAGAACCAAACACCCATATATATCCACGCCTTAATTACCCGATTTTATGTAGAAGGTGCTACTCGATTTGTTGGCGGAAGTCAACAAGTTGCCGACGAAATGGTAAAAGTTATTGAAGCTCACGGCGGAAAAATAATTCTAAATACCGAAATTGTAAAAATTGAGGTGGAAGATAAAAAAATTCAAAAAATAATTGCTGCCGATGGTCGTGAGTTTACCGGCGATTACTACATTTCCGACATCCATCCTGCTTTGTTAATGGAATTGATTGACCCCACTCAAATACAAAAAGCCTACAGAGATCGATTAATAAATCTCGAAAATAGTTATTCTGCATTTATAGTTTACATCAAATTTAAACCACAATCGTTCCCTTTTATAAATAATAACTACTTTTACTACAAAAATTACGAGTTGTTGTGGGAAGCTATTAATTATGAAGCAAAAGATTATCCTCCCGGTTTTTGGTTTTCAACTCCTCCTTCCAAAAATCAAGGAGAATATGCCGATAAAGCCATGATAAGTTGCATGATTCGGTACAGCGATTTTAAACAATGGGAAAATACCGGTATTGGTAAACGAGGAAACGAATACGAAACATTTAAAAAAGAAATTGAAACTAAATTAGTTGACCTTGTAAACGAAATATTTCCTACTTTAAAAGACAGTATCGAACATATTTTTAGTGCAACGCCACTAACCATTCGCGATTACTTAAAAACAAAAGAGGGTGGATTATATGGGTATAAAAAAAACACAGACAATATTGTTAAAGCACAAATTTTACCACGAACTAAAATAGAAAATTTGTTTTTAACCGGACAAAATATAAATTTACACGGAATTATTGGTGTTCCTTTAAGCGCAATAGTTACCGTTGGCGAATTAACTGAAGGAATAGATTATTTACTAGAAAAAATTAATATAAACCATAATTAAACAAAAAAGAACATGATTTTTAAATTAATTTATCCAAAATGGAATAAACTTCCCGGACAAACAACTTTTACATTACCGCCTCACGGACCGGTAGTATTTGCAGCAGCTTTACCCGATTATGTAGAAGTAATTTTTACTGACGAAAATGTTGAAGAAATCGATTTTGACGAAGCATGTGATTTTGTTGGAGTATCGATGATGTTAAGTACCCAAGTTAAAAGAGGTTGGGAAATTGCCGACGAGTTTCGTCGTCGTGGCAAAAAAGTAATTTTCGGCGGTATTTCTACCATGTTACATGCCGAAGAAACCATGCTGCACGCCGACAGTGTATTTTTAGGCGAAGCCGAAGGTTATATGGAAGGAGTTTTAAAAGATTTTAGAGAAGGTAAGCTTAAAAAAGTTTACAACTATATGAACCAAAGACCTCCTATCGAACTGGTTGGTCCTGCTCGTAGAGATTTATACAAACGTCATTTATACAACCACAAAGGCGTACAAATGGTTGAATTATTTCATGCATCGCGTGGTTGTAGATTTAGTTGCTATCCGTGTGCCGTTTCATATTTAGGCGGCAGGTGTTTTCGTCCTCGACCAATAGAAAAAGCAATCGAAGAATTACATACCATTCAAAACAACCGTTTATTTATTGTAGATAACTCGTTGGCACAAAATACGCAATGGGAAATGGATTTATTCCGCGAAATGATTCCATTAAAAAAGAAATGGATTAGCCATACTATAGAAGATAACCCTAAAGTACTGGATTTAGCCGCTCAAGCCGGAGCATGGTATGTATACCAAGCTGTTTATGATACTTCAGATTACATCAAAGAACGTGTAAAACGCTATCACGATCATGGTATTGGCGTTGAAGGAACCATTCTATTGGGCTTAGACAATCAAACGGAAGACGATATTTTACGTTTAATCGATTTCTTGTTAGAAATTGACTTGGATTTGGCTGAATTTACAGTTCTTGCTCCATTCCCTCATACTAAAGCTTACGACGATTTATTACGCCAAGGCCGTATTTTTGACCATGATTGGAATCACTTCAATGCCGGTCAAGTAGTATATCAACCCAAACACATGTCGCCCGAAAGACTTCAAGAACTTTATGAATACGCATGGAAAGCATTCTACAAAGACGAAAGTCAAGAAGAAAAAATGTTTAAACTCTTTGCTCAAGTAATGATGCGCGAAATGAACGAAGGCACATACGTTCCTCGCGATCGTAAATTAGTATCTAAAAGTTTTGGTAAAGATGTAGTGAGAAATATTATTCAATAACATAACAATTAATTTAATATTGAACCATGAGAGTATCCGATAAATATTTTGATGAAATTTTTGACTTTTTAGGACAATGGGATATGGCTTCCAAATGCGGACTAAAAATCACAGACGTGGAGAGTAAAAAAATTGTTGTTGTAACTGAGCTTTATCAAGATAACCCCGGCACATCAGTAACCTATGCCGGAGGTTCTCTTTTCAAACAAATTTGCGATAAAAAAGGCTTCGACACCAACAATGTAATATATATTGAATGTAACCCCAACACCAACTCTAAACTGTCTTTTTACGACGAAGAATTTTTTCAAGTAACTTTTGATAATGAAAATGGGAACTTTATTAATCCCCAATACAAACAATTATCAAAAGAAGAAGTAAAAAAATACATTCCGGAATTCTAAACAGAATGAAAAGAACAGTTTTTTTTAGCCTTGCTTTATTAGCATCGATTCTTGTTTTTTCTAAACCTAAGCCTATTTATCTTTGGAAAGATGTTAAAGGTATGGCAAAAGAAAAAACACGTTTATATGTATATCCGGCTCCCGATTCTATTCGTACGGGCCTTAGTGTAATTGTATGCCCGGGTGGAAGTTATCACCACCTGGGTTTACCACATGAAGGCTATCAGGTTGCCGAGTGGCTAAACAGGCAAGGAATTACAGCATTTGTACTACGCTATCGGGTTGAAATGTTTGGATACAATCATCCGGCTATGATACAAGATATACAAAGAGCCATACAAGTGGTTAGAGAAAATGCTACCGAATATAAAATTGATGCTACAAAAATTGGTGCAATGGGCTTTTCTGCCGGCGGTCATTTAGTACTTATGGCAGGCGCTTTTCACAAAGATAATTACTTAGAAAAAATAGGCATCCAATCATTGGTAAGCTTACGCCCCGATTTTGTAGTTCCTGTTTATCCGGTAGTTTCCATGCAAGACAGCTTAGCTCATGTAAAATCGCGCAAAAACCTATTAGGGAAAAGTTACGATAAAATGATGATGGATAAATTCTCGATGGAGTTACAACTAACTAACGATATGCCTCCGGTTTTTTTAGTAACAGCAAAAGACGATCCCGTTGTAAAGTACCAAAACAGCGTGGTGTTAAATGATGCACTAACAAAACAAAAAATAAACCATGAATTTTTATTGTATGAGCAAGGCGGACATGGTTTTGGTATGAATGTAAAGCGTGGTGGAGAAACCGCTAAATGGAATGTAGAATTTAAAAAATGGCTGATAGAAAATAAATTTATCAAATAACTGATTATGAATTTTCAACCCGATATTGAACGTCAACCTTTAGATGTTATCAAAAAGTTTCAGGAAGAGAAACTTAAAGTGGCTCTCGAATACGCTAATAATTATTCGAACTACTACCAATCTCTATTTAAAAGAGAAAAAATTGATACTAAGAAAATTAACACCTTAGAAGATTTAAGAGTAATACCTTTTACTAAAAAAGAAGATTTACAACTTAACAATCAGGATTTTATATGTGTCGATAAATCAAAAATAGTCGACTATATAACAACCTCCGGAACACTTAGCTCTCCTACAACATTTGCCATGACAGACAAAGATTTAGACCGTTTGGCATACAACGAAGCTATTTCTTTTAGTTGTGCCGGAGCTAAATCCGGCGATATTTTTCAGTTGATGACAACCCTCGACAAACGATTTATGGCAGGCTTTGCCTATTTCTTGGGCGTTAGAATGCTTAAAGGAAGCGTAATTCGTGTTGGCAACGGCATTCCCGAATTGCAATGGGACACCATACAGCGTATATCTCCGGATACAATTGTATGTGTACCTTCTTTTATCTTGAAAATAATTCAATATGCCAACGAACACAATATCGATTACAGAAACTCAAGCATAAAAAAAGCCATTTGTATTGGTGAAAACCTACGCGAAAGCGATTTCTCACTCAATCTACTAGGAAAAAAAATAAAAGAAAAATGGGATATTGAGCTCTATTCTACCTACGCTTCTACAGAAATGAGCACTACTTTTTGCGAGTGTGAAGCAGGCAAAGGCGGACACCATCATCCTGAATTAATCATTTGCGAATTGGTCGATGCTTTTGGCGAACCGGTTAAAGATGGCGAATATGGCGAATTGGTAGTTACCACGCTTGGAGTAGAAGGAATGCCTTTAATTCGATTTAAAACTGGCGATATATGTCGCTTTTATTATGAGCCTTGTTCTTGTGGCAGAACCAGTATGAGAATTAGCCCTATTATTGGGCGCAAAAACCAAATGATTAAATACAAAGGTACTACCTTATACCCTGCCACTATTTTCGATGTGCTTGATAATGTAGATTATGTAGAAAACTACTTGGTTGAAGTAACAACCAATGAAATTGGTACCGACGATGTAGTAGTTATTATCGGATGCAAAAACCAACACGAAGAATTGGTTAAAGACTTAAAAAACAGATTTAGAGCAAAAATTCGTGTAGCTCCAGATATCAAATTTGAAGATATCGATGTAATAAAAAAGATACAACTACCGGAAATAAATCGCAAACCAACCAAATTTATCGATAAAAGAAAATAAGTAGTATATATGACACCCATACTCAGCATAGAAAAACTAACCAAACGCTACAAAAAAGGAGATCGTTTTGTACTTAACGAACTTTCGTTTGAGGTTAATCCGGGAGAAATATACGGTTTTTTAGGCCCTAACGGAGCCGGAAAAAGCACTACCGTAAAAATAATTTCCGGACTGATTCCTTATAACAATGGCGCCATAAAAGTATTAGGCAAAGACCTTAACGAAAATCGAAAAGAATTAAAAAAAATTATCGGAATAGTGCCTCAAGACATCGCCATTTTCCCAACACTTACCGCCATCGAAAACCTTAAAATTTTTGGAGGTATTTATGGCATCGACAACAAAATTCTTAAAAAAAGAATTCATTCTTTATTAGAACTGTTCGGCTTATACGAACACCGTAATAAAAAAGTAGATCATTATTCGGGCGGCATGAAAAGAAGAATTAATTTAATTGCCGGTATGCTTCATGAACCTTCTCTTTTACTGTTAGACGAGCCTACTGTTGGTATCGATGTGCAATCTAAAAACGTAATTATTGAAAATTTAAAAATGCTGAATAAAAACGGCACCACCATACTATACACCTCGCACAATATGGAAGAAGCTCAAGATTTTTGCTCGCGCGTAGGGATAATTGACGAAGGTAAAATTATTACCGAAGGTACCGCCGAGGAACTGATTTGTAGAACGCCTAATTGCAACGATTTGGAGTCGGTTTATTTAAAACTAACCGGTAAAACATTACGCGACTAAAGTCAACAATCATTTTAATTAACACAATTACTTTTATATTCAGACTAGCTATACCATAAAATTTTTATTCGAATGAAATCATTTTTCTATTTATTATATAAAGACGCACTACTTTTACTTCGAGACAAAGCAGGCATTATCCTCTTATTTATTATGCCTATAGCCTTGGTTTTAATAATGACATCCATGCAAGACGGATTATTAAACTCCATTACCAATACCGATATATCACTTGTATTATTAAACGACGATAACGATAGTATTGGTAATACAATTGAAAAAGAACTAAATAAATCCGAAGTATTTGACGTTCATAACCTAAACGAAATGGATACTTTACTATCTGAAAACGGTTTAAGAAACTTAGTGGCTCAAGGAAAATACTTAATTGGTATTTACGTTCCGGCAAACACAACTCAACAATTTAAAGAGGGATTCAGAAAAGATATAGAAAGTGTATTTGACGGCTCATCTACGAATAAACTCGAATCATCCGACAGTATTCCTATTCGCATTTACCTTGACCCGACCATTAAACCAAACGTACAATCAAACTTAATGAGTAATGTACGCGAATTTATTACTCAAATCCAAAATCAGTTCCAATTAAAAGCTTTTTCTGAAGCGCTCAAAGAAATTGCAGGTAATACTGAAAGTAATCTTGATTTAAGATACAGCAAGAAACTTATTGCTGATGAAAAAATTTCTGACAAAAAAGAAGATGTATTATTTAGGCCAAACTCTGTGCAACATAACGTACCGGCATGGACTCTTTTTGCGATATTCTTTATCGTAATATCTTTATCAGGAAGCACAATTAAAGAACGAGAAGACGGCAGTTTTAACCGTTTAATGACGATGCCTTGCTCCTATTCTAAATACCTACTGAGCAAAATGACGGTGTATCTGTTTGTTTGCATATTACAATTTTTAATTGTACTAGCTATGGGCATTTGGGTATTTCCGTATATCGGTTTAGAATCGTTTGATGTAAATGGCATATTTTTAAAACTTTTGTTTGTTGTAATAGTAGCTGCTTGTGCGGCCATTGGTTTTGGTACTGCTATTAGCAGTATTGCCACATCTCAACAACAAGCAGCTGTATTTGGGTCGGTATCGGTGGTTATTTTAGCCGCCATTGGTGGGCTATGGGTTCCTACCTATGCCATGCCCGAAATATTTAGAACTTTTAGCAATGTTTCTCCTTTAAAATGGGGTATCGATGCCTTATACAGCATTATTTTACGAAAATCGGATATTAGTGATGTTTTAGCTCAATGCATCTATTTGTTAATTTTTGCTATAAGTTGTTTTGTTATTGCCATCATCTATAAAAAATTTAAAAAAGTATAACTATATGATTATTGAAAATTATCCGCACAAACAGGGTCTACATTGTGAAACTGGAAGCTTGAGAAACATGTTGAATTACTATAAACTTGATATCAGTGAAGAAATGATATTCGGGATTGGAAGTGGTTATGATTTTATCTACTTTCCTTTTCCTTTATTTGAAGGAACTGAGGCACCTTTATTAAGAAATACTCCGGGTAAAATTACCAGTAATTTAACCAAAAGGATGAAGATTGATTGTGTTGTCAAAAAATATTCAAATCAAGACAAAGCCATGAAAGAATTGGATGAGCTTTTAGAAAAAGGCTATCCGGTTGGAATGGTTGTAGATATTAGTTTGTTACCATTCTTCCTGGTAAAAGGAGTTGAATTTCCTGCTCATACAATCGTTATACTTGGAAAAGAAGGCGATGAATATATTGTATGTGATATCGACTACCATTTCCCGGATGATTCTCTGCATAGAATTTTAGCCGAAGACCTTAAAAAAGCACGTTTTCCAACATGTAAAATGTCTCCAAAAGGCAAATGTTTCTATATAAAGGCTATGCCTGAAGAAATTGATCTTAAAAAAGTAATTATTAAAGGAATAAAAGACACTTGTTATCAAATGCTCGATATCCCTATTCCATTTTTTGGGGTAAAAGGCATTTATTTTTATTCCAAAAGATTACGCACTTCCGATAAAAGATATGGAGAAGCAGGCACCAAAAAAAATCTTGAAAGATACCTTCTTATGGCAGAAGAAGCAGGAACGGGAGGTTCAGGATACAGATATATGTTTCAAGTATTTTTAAAAGAAGCAGCCGAATACTTAAAAGATGATGAACTTCTTGCCTTATCTGTTTATCAAAGAGAAGTGGGAGACAAATGGAAAGAATATGGTCTTGAAACTCTTCGACAAACTAAAGACCGCAACATAAGAGATATTAATCTCTTGGCAGATATTGTTTATTCCGTTGCTCAAATGGAAGAAAAACTATTTACCGACTTAAGAAAATGGGTAAAAAAACAGTAAAAACTCTTAATTTTAAACATAAAAAAACTCTACTATTATGATTATTAATTATCCGCACGAAAAAGGATTCCATTGTGAATCTGCAACAACAAGAAACCTCCTGAAGTTTAGAGGTTACGAGTTAAATGAATTATTAGTATTTGGCATTAGTGGTGGGTACGATTTTATTCATCCTCCTTTTAGGCTTTTTTGTGGCGGAGAAACGCCAGTTTTTAGAAGCTTACCTGGTTTAGTATTTAAAAAATTTGCTAAACGCATGAAGCTGGATTATTACACTAGTAAATATTCTAATCCGGAAAAATCAATGCTCGCCTTGGATAATTATTTAAACCAAGGTATTCCTGTTGGTTTAGTAACTGAAGTTACTACCTTGCCCTATTTTCCAATAAAATATGAAGAGTTTGCAGGACATTCAATCGTTGTTTTTGGAAAAGAAGGAGATGAATACTTGATAAGTGATACAGAACAAAGTGTAAAAGAATTTCCGGCACGAATTTTTTCGGAAGACTTAAAAAAAGCTCGTTGGGCCGGTGGATTAATGTCTCCTAAAGGAAAACTTTTTTATATCAAATCTGTACCAAAAGAACTTGACGTAAAAAAAGGCATTCTACTAGGCATTAAACAAGTTTGTTATAAAATGTTGGATATTCCAATGCCATTTTTTGGAGTAAAAGGAATTTACTTTTTTTCTAAACGATTACGTAAATATGAAAAATTGTATGGCGAAAAAGGAGCCATACATAACCTAAAAGTACAATTGCAAATTTCTGAAGAAGCAGGTACCGGTGGTTCCGGGTTTCGTTTTGTTTACGGCATGTTTTTAAAAGAAGCAGCTACCTATTTTAATAACGACACTGAATTAATTGCTATTGGCGACCATATGAGGCTAGTTGGCGAAAAATGGCAAGAGTTTGCCGTTGAAGCTCTACGATACAAAGAAGGACGTAAAAAACTCGATTTAAACTATTTGGCCGATATTGTATACACAATTGCCCAAATGGAAGAAAAAGCCTTTACCGATTTAAGAAAATGGGTTAAAAAACAAAAAGCATAAATAAAAATTATCAAATGATTATAGAAAATTATCCCCACAAACGCGGAATTCATTGTGAATCAGGAAGTATAAAAAATTTGCTCGATTTTTATGGTGTAGATATACCCGAAGAAATGATATTTGGTATTGGTAGTGGGTATGATTTTATCAACTTCCCTTTTGAATTTACACCAAACACAAATGAAAGTATTCTATATAGGTCTAGACCTACAAAGATTCTCAGCCAGTTTTCTAAAAGGATGAATATTGAGTATAAAACTCAAACATTTTTTAGTCAAAAAAAAGGAATAGATACCTTAGATTCACTTCTGGCTAAAGGTATTCCTGTAGGAATATTGGCTGAAATTTTTTTATTACCCTATTTTGCAGAGTTTTCTGCAGGAGATAGATTTCCCGGACACCATGCCGTTATTGTAGGTAAAGAAAACGACGAATACATTGTTAGCGATACGCATTTTCTTTTAAGAGAAGGATTGAGCCGAATTAGTTCGGACGACTTAAGAAAAGCACGTTTTGCAAAAGGTGGATTAATGGCTATAAGAGGAAGAATATTCTATATCAAATCTGTACCTGACAAATTTGACTTTAAAACAGCCATAATTGAAGGTATCAAAGAAACTTGCTATAAAATGATGGATATTCCTATGCCATTTTTTGGTATAAAAGGACTTTACTTTTATTCAAAAAGGATACGAAAATATGAAAAGCGATATGGCTCAAAAAAAACATGGAGTTCCTTAAAATGGCACATAAGAATGTCGGAAGATGCCGGCACCGGAGGTTCCGGATTTAGGTATATGTATGGTAATTTTTTGGCACAAGCAGCTACATATTTCGATAATGACCCTACATTACTTTCATTATCAAATTATTTCAAAGAAATTGGCGATAAAAGACAAGAATTGTCTTTAGAAACAATTAGGCAACATGAAAATAGGAATGAAAAAAACCTGAATGTTTTAGGAGATATGATTTATTCCATTGCCCAGATGGAAGAAAAAGCTTTTATTGAGTTACGAGAATGGGTAAAAACTAAATAAATAAACTATTT
>JAFGVL010000064.1 GCA_016938015.1 Paludibacteraceae bacterium | reverse complement strand
TTAGCGGCTGACACCTTCGGTGTCACATCGAGCGACAATCATCCTCACGGCTGATGTCACACGATGCCATAGCGGCAACCGTTAGGCGCAAGCATAAAAACGCTCCTATTCTCCATATAATATATCTTTTGGTGAATATAATAAATAAAAGTATTATCTTTGCATAAAAAACAATGTACTCAAGATTAATAAGTGATACTATTAACAATCGTATAAATTCAGGTAAAGCGATTGTTGTAATTGGTCCAAGGCAAGTTGGAAAAACAACTCTCATTGAATCAATCTTAAAAGATAAAGACTACCTCCTTCTTGATGGAGATGATCCAAAAACAAGAACCTTACTAACAAAACCAAACACTGAACAAATAAGAACAATTCTGGGAAAATACAAGTATGTATTTATTGACGAAGCTCAAAGAATAGAAGGAATTGGGCTTACGATGAAAATCATTACAGACAGATTTAAAGATGTTCAATTATTTACAAGTGGTTCTTCGTCCTTTGATTTATCCAATAAAATAAATGAGCCCTTAACTGGAAGAAAGTGGGAGTATCAACTATTTCCTATTTCGTGGGAAGAATATGAAAATCATCATGGATTTTTACATACAGAGCAGAATTTAGAAAACAGATTACTTTATGGATTTTATCCAGATGTTTTAAATAATGTAGGAGATGAAGTAAGCATACTACGAAACTTAGTAAACAGCTATTTGTATAAAGACATACTTTCATACGCAGAGATAAGAAAACCTGAGGTCCTAGAAAAACTAGTACAAGCTCTTGCTCTTCAAATAGGAAGCGAAGTAAACTATTCTGAACTTGCTCAAACCGTCAACATTGATAAAAATACAGTAAGTAAATACATTGATATTTTAGAAAAAGGATACATTGTCTTTAAACTTAGCAGTTTCAGTCGAAATGTTAGAAACGAAATTAAGACGAACAAAAAAATATATTTCTACGACAATGGAGTTAGAAATATGGTTATTGGAAATTTTAATCCTCTTGAATTAAGAACTGATAAAGGGGCACTTTGGGAAAACTTTCTAATTTCAGAAAGAGTTAAGCAAATTGAATATAAAGAGAGTCTTGCTCACACATACTTTTGGAGAACAAAACAACAACAAGAAGTTGACTTTGTAGAAGAAATCGGAGGGAAAGTGTTTGGATATGAATTTAAATGGAGCAAAAAGAAATTTCAAAAATTACCGAAAACTTTTACCGAAACATATAATGCTGAAAGTATAGTGATTGACAAAGATAATTTCAGAGAATTTGTAATAATCAAATAAAATCGAGTAGGTAAAGTATTAACTTGTAAAAAGCAAGTTCGTAAGAGGCAAAAACAAGTACCCAACTGTCAAAAATAAGTCCGTAGGTGCCAACATGAAGTCTCAAGTTGCCAATATGAAGTCCGTAGGTGTCAACATGAAGTCCTAAGTTAACAGATTAGGACTTACTTCTGCCAACATGAAGTCTGCATTCAACAAATT
Organism: Paludibacteraceae bacterium; assembly: GCA_016938015.1. GTDB lineage: Bacteria > Bacteroidota > Bacteroidia > Bacteroidales > Paludibacteraceae > JAFGVL01. The sequence continues at coordinate 2,772 of JAFGVL010000064.1, read as the reverse complement.
TAAGCTTATAACTTCAAGTCAGCTGTGAGTAGTATGAAAAACTTTACAACTCAATAATTTCTTCGGGAGCCGAGGTAATTTTTTCTAGGCCGTTTTGCCTTACTATATAAGTATTTTCGGTACCAACAGCCCCTACCCCTTTAATAATAAATTTAGGTTCCAGCGCAATAGCCATATTGGGTTCAATAAGCGTTTTATTACGGTCGCACAACACAGGCAATTCGTTTACCACCAAACCTACCCCGTGCCCTACAAACTTGGCTTGCTGACTCATACCCATAAAGCAATCGCTCAAGCCATTTTTAGCAGCAATATCGAGGCTTTGCTGATACAACTCTTCACATACAGCACCGGGCACAGTAAGTTCGGATAAACGCTGTTGTATTTCTATCGATACCTGATGTGCTTTATAGGCTTTATCGGTAAGTTTACCGATGGAGAAAGTACGGGTTTGATCGGACATATAGCCATTAAAATTACCGCCCATATCTACCATAACCGACATACCTTTTTCGAGTTGGGTGTCGTTGTGCCCAATTGGCAACGAAGGGTGTAACCCCAAACCACCAAGTGCAAAATCGTATGCCGAAGGAGAATCAGCATTTTCGCCCGCCAATACCGAACCCATAAAAGCTTCCATGCTCGAACCAAAAATACGAAACATACCCAAACAACCGTGCAAACGCATACTCCGTTCAATTTCAACGGTAAATTCATGGTCGGTCATTCCTTGTTTATAAAGGGATGGTATTTCTTTATACGAAGCAGTTTGCAAACGAGCCGATTCCTTTAGTTGGGCTAATTCAAAATCAGTTTTAACACTGCGCACCACACGCAATATGGTGGTACAATTGATGGTCTTTTTCGGAGCAAAAATCGCTTCGTAACGCAACCACTCACCATAACTTATTTCATCGCCTTCCATCATCAAAACCTCTGGCAAGGCAATACCATTTGCTTGTAAAATCTCAGAAATTTGTTCGGGTTTACGAATATAGTGTACATTTTCGCCCTCCACCCCAACAGGTCTACGAATAAAAAACCAAGGTTTACCCTGTGCAGGGATATATACAAAACCGTTCAATATTCTGCCTGCGGCATACAATATATTTACATTGGTAGAAATAAGACAAGCATCAGCAGCATTAGCTACAATGGCTGCTTGTATTTTTTTCCAACGCAGTGCTAATTCTAAAAAGTTTGATTGTTCCATAATTTTTTATCTTCAACAAAGTGCAAAAGTAATAAAAGGATAAAAAGTAACGTGTTTTTTTTACCTTTGTAGTTAAAAATTTACTATATATGACCAATAACGACATCATAAAAAAGCTTCGGGTAGCTCTACAATTAAAGAATACCGACATAATTGCTATTCTTAAATTGGTTGATTTTAGAATTACCGAAAGCGAGCTAGGGGCATTTTTTCGTGCCGAAGACCACCCCAACTACAAACTTATGGGCGACCAGCTATTGCGTAATTTTCTTAACGGACTGATTATTTACAAAAGAGGTCCGATGCCCGAAAAAAAAGACCATAAAAGCATGTAGCCATGAAAAGAATAAGCCTTTTTGTACTCCTAATAATTAGCTTATTGGCTAGTTGTATGGCACAAAAAAAAGTATGGCAAGTAACACTTAGTCCGTTTTTCGACAATACCGAATTTGGGGGTTCTACCGTAACAAACGACCAAACCATGACAGGTACGCGCCTCACTCCTACGGTAGGATTGGAAGTTGATAGCGTACACCGTATTATGGCCGGTGTTACTGTTTTGCAAGAGTTTGGCAGCAACTATGCTATCGATAGTTATGCACCTATTGCTTATTATGCTTATAGGAGAAAGTTAGTTGGGTTTACCATGGGAGCCTTTCCTCGTAACTATGCCGTAAAAAATTATCCACGCATATTTTTTCAAGACTCCATCAACTACTATCGCCCTATAATGAATGGGTTATCGTGCAACATAGCAAAAAAAAATAGTTATTGTAATGTGTGGCTCGATTGGACAGGCAAACAATCGCCTACGCAACGAGAAACATTTTTTGTAGGTTTTTCAGGCAGATTACAACAAGGCATTTTATATGTGCAACACTATGGGTATATGATGCATTACGCTAAAATGAATCCGGCTCCTCCAAATCAATTTATACATGACAACGGTTTGTTTTTAACATCCGTCGGAGTTGATTTAACCCCAAAAACCAAGCTTACTAAATTGGATATAAATGCCGGTTGGATATGTGGAGCCGAGGACAATAGAGGTACTACCAACTGGTTAACACACGATGGATTGGTTGTAGATGCAACAATAGAATACAAAGGCATCGGTTTAAAAAACAGCTTTTATTACGGCGAAAAACAACAGTTCTTTTACCCCACTGAAGGAAATAAACTGTACTGGGGCGACCCCTTTTATCGCTCAACTACTTACAACCGAACAGATATGTATATCACATTTTTTGAATCGGATAGGATTAACACTAAATTTGTGTACAGCCTTCATGCTTCAGAAAACAAACTTTTTCATGAACAAGGGCTTTATGTTACGGTTAATTTAAATAATTACCTTCCGAAAACAGAGACAAAACCCCATTTTTTATGGCATAATAAAACAAAATAAAATGCTTATTTTTGGTTGATAACTTATCTATTTCAAACACATTCGTCCAATACTATTTTTAGTAACTTTGGACAAATTTTTTCGATATGCAAAACGAGAATAAAAACTTACTTACTACTATAAATACCCCTTCTGATTTAAGAAAATTACC
>JAFGVL010000063.1 GCA_016938015.1 Paludibacteraceae bacterium | reverse complement strand
GATGCTTCGATGGCAGCACCAATGATAGTAGCAGTATAATCGCTGCCTCCACGTTGTAAGTTATCAATTTCATTGTAGTGATTGCGACAGATATATCCTTGCGTAATGTATATTTCGGCACCGGCATTATCTTTTAATTGTTTTGCCAGTTGTTCTTTAATAAAAGGCATATCCGGCTCATTGTTTTTATCGGTTTTCATAAAATCCAATGCAGGAAGCAAAATTGATTTCACTCCTATTTCGCAGAGGTAATCGTTAACCAAAGCGGTAGAAATGAGTTCGCCTTCGGCCAATACAATTTTTTCGTCAAAAAGCGTAAATATTTTTGTTTTACTGGCAAACGAGCGCAAAAAATCAAAATGTTGTTTTATAAGTAATTGCCCTTTTTTTAAATACGTTTCAGTGGAGAAAAGAGCTTTAGTTACTTCGTGGTATTTTTTTTCTAAATTATTAAGTACATCAATAGCACCATCGATGTTTTGTTTGTACAAATAATCTGAAATTTCCACTAAAGTGTTTGTAGTTCCCGACATGGCCGATAATACAACAATTTTTTGGTCACCGTCGTGAATCAAGTTTACCACTTCTTTCATGCGTTGAGCGCTTCCTACTGAAGTTCCTCCGAATTTTAAAACTTTCATTGTAAATTATAGTTGAGGGTTATTTTTGTTTCATTGATTTGCGGACACAAAATTACATTATTTAGAGGAAAGAACAAAGAACAAAGAACAAAGATTTTAGAGTCAAGAGTCAAGAGCCAAGAATCAAGAACCAAGAGCCAAGAACCAAGAGCCAAGAACCAAGAGTCAAGAGTTGAGGTCATAGATAGTTTTTTGATTAGTTGAGATTGAAATTAATGAGAGACAAAACCATACAAGAAATTTCTTGATTTTTTGCTTTTTACTCTTGATTCTTGGTTCTTGGCTCTTGACTCTAAAAAAAATCACTGTCTTTACGCTTAGTTTTTTTGCTCTTTTATCTGAAAATATTACTTTTACCGTTCAAAATAAATTAAGTTATAATTACAATGGGAAGAGCGTTTGAATACCGTAAGGCTACAAAGTTAAAAAGATGGGGCAATATGGCCCGTACATTTACAAAATTAGGAAAAGAAATTACTATTGCCGTAAAATCAGGTGGTCCCGATTCGGATGTAAATCCTCGTTTAAGGGTGTTGCTGAAAAATGCAAAGGCAGCAGCTATGCCAAAAGATACGATTGAACGAGCTATCAAAAAAGCTAGTTCGAAAGAGGAGAGTGCCGATTACAAAGAAATGATTTACGAAGGCTATGGTCCCCATGGAATAGCCATTGTGGTGGAAACAGCGACCGATAATCCTACCCGAACTGTTGCCAATGTGCGTAGTTATTTTAATAGAAACGGAGGGTCTTTAGGTACCAGTGGTAGTTTAACTTTTATTTTTGACAGAAAATGTGTGTTTAAAATTATTCCTAAACCCGACATAGATTTAGAAGAGTTAGAACTTGAGTTGATAGATTTTGGTGTAGATGAAGTATTTGCCGAAGAAAATGAAGTGATTATTTACGGCGAATTTGAATCGTATAATGAAATTCAGAAATACCTGGAAGAAAATAATTATGAGATTGTAAGTGCCGATTTTGAACGGATACCAAACGATACCAAAGAACTCAGTGCTGAGCAAAAAGAACAAGTAGAAAAGCTACTTGGTAAATTTGAGGATGACGAAGATGTACAAAACGTATATCACAATATGAAAGAATAAAAAAACCGGTAAATATCCTTAAACTATTCCTTCTAAAACAGGCTGTTGATAAAAAAATGTTGTAAATACGCTCCACTTTACTAATAAAAGTTATTTTTGTACATCATTGTTTGGATTCTTTTTTTAAAATTGTACTTTTACAACAAACAACACCAATAAATAATACGTTTTTTAGATGAAAAAGATTTTGTTGTTAGCTTTTCTGTGCTATTCATTTACACTTTCTGCCCAAGAAATAGATACTACTACTCTTGTATCGGTAAAAACCTTTAAAAAAATATCTCCTTCTTTACAAAAGAAAGAGAAGGAAATTAAGGCATTGTTCGATCAGATAATCGAAACAGATACTAAAGATAGTACACGTATTGCTGTAAACTTACTTATCAAACAAAAAGTAGCTGAAGCGTTAAAAGATTCTGATAGTTTTTTCTATCCGTTTGACAGTTTACGTTATTTAGGTAAAATTTATTCAGACGATTACAACCTAAGAATTTATACCTGGTGTTGCGAAATGGAAGATCTATCGTACACTTATTATGGGTTTATTCATGATTTTATAAACGATGCCGTGTATCCGTTGGTAGTAAAAAATAAACCTTATATTCCTCAAACAAACCGTCAGGTAATGTTAAATAATTGGTATGGAGCTCTTTATTATAAAGCCATTTTAACTAATCCTAAAAAAAGAGATCCTAAATATATTTTGTTAGGTTGGAATCAATCCGATTTAAAAACCAAACAAAAAATTATTGATGTGTTAAGCATTGAAGAAGATGGTGCCGATGTGCGATTAGGAAGTAAAATATTGAAAGGCTACGGTGGTAGAGTAAATAGAATTGTTTTATCGTATTGTGCCGATTTAGGCATATCATTAAACTATTACGAAAAAGATAAGCGTTTTGTTTTTGATCATCTAACTCCTTTGAGCGACGATGATGATAAACCACGTGGTTGTGCCGGTCCCGATATGTCTTACGATGCATTAAAAAGCAAACGAAAAGGCAAACGATGGGTATTGGTAAAAGATGTAGATGTAAAAAACGAATTTTAAACGCGTATTTATTCGTTTATAAGCACTCAATTTCTAAAACACAATGGTTCAGAAATTTCAATAGTTAAGGTGTTAACCTTTTTGAACTATCGAATTTTCTGAATTGTTTTTTTATCTACTTGGATAAAATTGCATTTTCAAACTACACATAAACAACCCTTAAGGTAAGCATATGAAATATAAATTTCTTTTATTTGAGCTATTTGTTTGTGTTACAGGTTTGTTTTCTCAAACAGTTATAAAAAGTACTTCAACAACTATGAATACATTTAATTACGTGGTCGATCAGTTTGCCGATGTGCAAGTGCTTCGATATGAAGTTCCCGGATTTGAATCCTTGCCTGTAAAGCAAAAGGAGTTAATCTATTATCTCTCGGAAGCAGCCTTGCAAGGAAGAGATATTTTGTTCGACCAAAATTACAAACATAATTTATTGTTGCGAAAAACGCTGGAAACGATTTATTTAAATTATAGCGGAGATAGAAGGAGTGAGGAGTTTGTTAAATTTACAAACTACTTAAAAAGGGTGTTTTTTTCAAATGGGATACATCACCATTATGGTATGCAGAAGTTTGAACCGGAGTTTTCTACCACTTTCTTTGTAGAAGCTTTGGCAAGTATTCCCGAAGGTAAATTAAAAGCAGCTACCGGAGAATCGACAACAGCTATTTTAAACACTTTGCTTCCGGTATTATTCGATCCGAATGTGGCGTCGAAACGAGTAAATCAGTCGGCTGGAGAGGATTTGATACGTAGTTCTGCCAATAATTACTACGAGGGGGTTACGCAAGCAGAAGTCGAAGCTTTTTACGCTGCAATGCGAAAACCAAACGACGATGAACCCCTTTCATACGGTTTAAACAGCAGGTTGGTAAAAAAGAAAGACGGTACATTGGAAGAAGAACGCTACAAGTTGGGTGGCCGGTATTCTGAACAAATAGAACGCATCATTTATTGGTTGTCGAAAGCACAAGAGGTGGCCGAAAATGACAATCAGAAAAAGATTATAAAAACCCTTATAGCGTTTTACCAAACGGGCGATTTAAAAACTTTTGATGAGTACAGTATTCGTTGGGTAAAAGATCAAAAATCGCACATCGATTTTTTAAACGGATTTATTGAAACCTATGGCGACCCACTGGGTATTAAGGCAAGTTGGGAGGCCATAGTAAACTTTAAAAACATAGAAGCAACCAAACGCACCGAAATTATTAGTTCCAATGCTCAGTGGTTTGAAGATAACTCGCCCATTGATAGTCGTTTTAAGAAGAAAAAGGTTAAGGGAGTTTCGGCAAAAGTAATTACGGTAGCAATGCTTGGAGGCGATTGTTATCCGGCAACTTCAATAGGTATAAACTTACCCAATGCTAACTGGATAAGGCAACGCTATGGCTCAAAATCGGTTACCATAGAAAATATTACCGATGCTTATGATAAAGCCTCATACGGCAATGGCTTTAATGAGGAATTTATGTTGGGTAGAGAAGAAATAGAACGCAAACAAACTTTTGGAACAATTACTGATAATTTACATACCGATTTGCATGAATGTTTAGGACATGGTTCGGGACAATTATTACCGGGTGTTAGTCAGGATGCGTTGAAAGCATATGGAGCTACTGTTGAAGAAGCCCGTGCCGATTTATTTGGCTTGTATTATATGGCTGATGAAAAAATGTTGCAGTTAGGATTGTTACCTACTAACGAAGCATACAAAACTGCTTATTATCAATACATGATGAATGGCTTGATGACACAACTTACACGTATCAAAGAGGGTGATAATATTGAAGAATCGCATATGCGCAACAGGCAACTTATTGCACGTTGGGCGTATGAAAAAGGAGCTGCTCAGAAGGTAGTTGAATTGGTTCAGTTAAATGGAAAAAGTTTTGTAAAAATAAACGATTACACGGCGTTGAGAAATTTATTTGGAGATCTTTTAAAAGAAATTCAACGCATTAAATCAGAAGGTGATTACGAAAGTGCAAAAAAACTGGTTGAAAATTATGCGGTAAAAGTAGATGCTCGTTTGCATGCAGAAGTACTGGCACGTTATAAAAAATTAAATTTGGCTCCTTATAAGGGTTTTGTTAATCCGATATATACTCCTGTTTACAACAATAAACAAGAAATTGTAGATGTACAAGTTAGCTACAACGAAGGTTATTTAGAACAACATTTAAGATACGGAAAATAGCTTTTTTAGAATAACTTACTATAAAAAAAGGGGTGTAAACATTTGTAATACAAGTGTTTACACCACTTTTGTATGGTGTTTTATTAACTATTTTGTGCCATTAATTAATGCCTAGTCTTTATTTTAGATAGTGAGACAGTGAGACAGTGAGACAGTGAGAAGTAAGAAAAGTTCTTTGTCTTTTATTTTACTCTTGTTTTTGTTTAATCTCTCATTCCTAAAAAGCTAAGTATGTAGTATACCAACACAGCCAATGAACCTAAAGCTGCAACTACATAGGTGTAAGCTGCCGATTTAAGTGCACTTTTTGCATTTTCGTGCGTTTCGGATGTAGTAATACCCGCCATATTTAACCAAGCTAAAGCTCTGCGACTTGCATCAATTTCTACCGGTAAGGTAACAAAGCTAAAAATAGTAGTAACAGCATATAATACAATACCTGCCAATAACACATATTTACCAATAGGCATTGATAACAGCAAAAATCCCCCAAAAATTACCCATTGCATCCATTGAGAAGCAAAGCTGACAGCAGGAACCATTTTAGAGCGAAATTGTAAGGGTGCATAGGCTTGTGCATGTTGTATGGCATGACCACATTCGTGAGCGGCTACAGCTGCAGCTGCCACATTGTTGCTGTGAAAAACGCTCTCGCTTAAGTTAACAGTTTTTGTAACAGGATTGTAGTGGTCGGTAAGCATACCATTGGTAGCGGTAACTTTTACATCTAAAATGCCATTATCGCGTAGCATTTTTTCTGCCACCATTTGTCCTGTTAAACCATCAACTAAAGGTATTTTTGAATACTTCTTGAATTTGCTTTTCAAATTCATAGAAATTAGCCAACTGGCTAGTGCAAAACCAATAAAAATTATCCAATACATAATTATTCTTTTTTAAGTTAGTAAAACCTCATTTGTCAAATAGTTTGCCAAATGAAAAGGATGTCAGTTTTGAGAAAATACTGCGTTTAAGGAATTATTTTCTTAGTATAGTTTGATCTCTATCAGGACCAACAGAAACTATATAAATAGGCACGTTTAATTCTTTTTCTAAAAACGACAAGTAGTTTTTAAATGCTTGGGGAAATTCACTTTCTTTCTGCACTTTTGTCATGTTAGTTTTCCATCCCGGTAGTTCTACATATACAGGTTCGGTATTTTCGTTTATTTCAAAGGGGAATTCGTTCACTGTATTTCCGTTTATTTTATAGGCAACACAGGCTTTTATGGTTTCAAAAGCATCCATCACATCGCTTTTCATCATAATAAGTTTTGTAACTCCATTTATCATAATAGCATATTTCAAAGCCACCAAGTCAATCCACCCACAACGGCGAGGTCGGCCGGTTACAGAACCAAACTCATAGCCAAGTTCGCGTAAAGTATCGCCTGTGTTATCAAACAACTCCGTAGGAAATGGACCGCTACCAACTCGTGTGCAATAAGCTTTAAAAATACCAAATACATCGCCAATATTTCGAGGAGCAACTCCTAATCCGGTGCAAGCTCCTGCACAAATAGTATTAGAAGAGGTTACAAAAGGGTAGGAGCCAAAATCTATATCGAGCATGGTACCTTGAGCGCCTTCGGCTAATACAGATTTTCCGTCAGCAAGGTATTTGTTTATTGTGTGTTCGCTATCTATAAAAGTAAATTGCTTTAATTTTTCGATGCCGGCAAACCATTCTTTTTCTATTGATGCTAAATCGTATTGGAAATTATATTGGGCTAATATAGCTTTGTGTTTAGCAATAGCTTGTGCATATTTAGTGTCAAAATTGTGTAAAATATCTCCTACACGCACACCGTTACGACTAATTTTGTCGGTATAAGTAGGGCCGATACCTTTTCCGGTGGTACCTATTTTAGAATCTCCTTTGGCACTTTCGTAAGCTGCATCTAACAAACGATGGGTGGGTAAAATTAGATGGGCTTTTTTTGAAATATATAAGCGTTTGGTAAGGTCGTGTCCCGAAGCTTCTAAAGCTTCCACTTCTACTTTAAATAAAGCGGGGTCTAACACTACGCCATTGCCAATAATATTTACTTTATCGCCTTGAAATATACCCGAAGGGATAGAACGTAATACGTATTTTTGTCCGTTAAATTCAAGCGTGTGTCCGGCATTTGGTCCACCTTGAAAACGACTCACTACATCGTATCGAGGGGTTAATACATCTACTACTTTACCTTTGCCTTCATCGCCCCATTGTAATCCTAGTAATACATCAACTTTCATTTGTTTATGGTTTAATTTTTAGTTGTCTTGCTGAATGAAATTGGTTTCTAATGTTTTGAAATAGAATATTTTAAATATTAAATAAATACGCATAAAAATTGTCCGTTTGTAAGGCGGACTAATTCTATCGAGATAAAAAAGCTTTGTAAAATCAGCTTGTAAAGATAGTGTTTTTTATGTTCTTTTTTTAGTCTGCTTATTGCCTTTTATTAACATCTTTATTTTTTAACGCTTTACTACACTTGGCACATAGTCCGTAAGCATAAATAGTAAAATTTGTTACAGCAAACCCCCCTAAAGGTTTAGAGCGGATTGTTTTTTTGATGCTTTCGTCGGTAAATTCTTTGATACTATGGCAATGCGTACAAATTAAATGGTGGTGAATGTTGTTATATG
>JAFGVL010000062.1 GCA_016938015.1 Paludibacteraceae bacterium | reverse complement strand
TTAGGATAATTAGCGTTGATTTTGTTTTCGACATCAGCAATTACTCGATCCAACTCTTGTCCATATACTTTTAATCCATGCTCGTAGGTTTGTTCTTTAAAAAATTCAAGGAATTTATCTCTACCATATTCATCTATCAAGCATTTTACAAATAAAGCACCTACATAACGGGATATTTTTTTTGGATATTCCCTATGATTTATCCACAAATGCTTAATGCATATTGTATCTTTATTAAGTAACATCCAGTCCTTGATGGGTATATATTTATCTTCCACTTTTTGATGGAAATGCTTGGCTGTTCCTTCAAAAATTAGATCATGTTTCTTTTTAATATCCACGGCATTGTATGAAATCGTTTTGGTTATCAGATAACCTGGAGTCTGATTTTCTCTTAAATGTATAACATAGAAATTTTCAATACTTCGTTTTTTAATTCTTTAATCAGCTCTTTTGATGAAGGTTTTGTTTTCCACACAAAGTAATCAATCTTTTTAGGCAAGGGTGCTTTAAAAAATCCATTGATAGTTATAAAGGCATTTTCTTCTGAAGTAGTAATTTTTTCTATCTTATCTTCCGTCATATTTTGAAAATAAAAAACAAAGTGTTCTGTTTCTACCTTCTTCCATGTTGCAAGATCCAAGTCGTACGCAAAACATTTAAAAAGGGACTTTGCATCTGCTACCGAGTTTTTTGTTCCGGCTAATTCAATGCAGGCTTCCAAACTCTTTTTTGACTTGTCATATTCACCCAACATAAAGTAAGTTCTGCCTAGGTAGTCGAGTGCCCATGATTTTCGCCATTTACTCCATGAAGTATCATTTTCGGCCACATAAAGTAGATAAGGAAGAGCTTTACTGTATTCTTTTTTATCAGCATAACTACGACCGATAAATAAACTTGCTTCCGTTTTGGTAGAGTCTACGTTCAGATAAGGTGTTGCTTTTTCAATCACTTCATCATATTGTTTTCTAGAATAGGATATATCTAATTCCTTTTTAAAATTTGCTACTACTAGTGACGATAAAAAGGACAAGAAAAGAAGGGTGCTTAATAATTTTTTCATCAGTATAAATTTTTAATTATGGTTAGATCTAACCCACATGATTGTCTTTTTATTCTTAGGTATTTGTGTATTACGAATACATATAGGTTTTATATTGTTACTTTTTATTGTTCAATGCTTGGAATATATTCTTCCAACTCACGATTATTTGACATGTTATTTTTTGTCGAAGATTGGGCAATTAAGTCCATGTCGTTAGGACAAAAGTCCATACTACAATCCACCTGCATCTCCATCGGCTTATTTTCATCTGTCGTTGGGTTGGCTATATTTGCTGCTTGAGCATAAGAGCTCGTTGCTACAGTTATCAATTCTCTTGTTTTAATAGTATCTCGTTTAACGGAGAAAATGGTATCCAGTTTCTCCATATATACGGTATCATTGGAAGCAATCAATACTTCATTAAGTGACGAAGAGAATTTTCCGCCAACAAAACCAACACTTACTAAAATAACTGCTACAGCCGCATATTTTAATACTTGTGGAAATGAAAACTGTTTTGTCTCCATCGCTTTTTCAACAAATACAAGCGGCTCTTTATCAAAATAGCTCTTACTTGCACCAATGGTGGTACGCATATCCTGGTATTCCACTTCGGTCATTACTGAAAGAACGAGTTGTTTATCTGCTTGAGTCAGCTCATTAAAATTGTACAATTCCAACAGGTCAAATACCTTTTCTATGTGTTGTTCATTTTTCATGATAATATCTCCTTGTATATTTTTGTTAGATCTTTAATGGCGTAAAATAATCTCGATTTGATGGTTCCCTCTTTGCAATCCAGTATTAGGGCTATCTCTTTTACCGATAATGCTTCGTGGTATCTCAATACAATCAAATTTCTTTTTTCTTCGTCAAGTTGCTTAATGCTTTCTGCTAAGTATAAATCGTTTTCGTCCAACACATCTATCTCTGAGAAAGATGCTTTTACATGCTCCACATATTTCTCTGTAACTTCGTAATGACGGTATTCATTCTTACACATATTATGAGCCACGCTGTACAACCAAGCCTTGAAGTGCTGCTGGCTATCAAAACTCCTCGGTGCTTCAATGAGTTTAAGAAACAAATCGTGCACAAGATCCTTGGCTTTTTCCAAATCACGGTTTAAGGCATGATAAAAATACTGACGCATACTTACGGCATAACGCTCATACAGATGATCAAAGGCTCTTTGCCTCAAACTACCAACAGTACTCAGGTAAATCTTAATTAATTGTTCGTCGGTATATTTTTTCATTCCTTTTCAAACACTGCTTCCGCTTTTTGCAACCATTCTTCACCCGAGCTTTCGCCTAAACTTAACCCTAGCTTCTTATAAAATTCAGCCTTAGTTTTATCCCCGCTAAACTGATAATGCTTGTATAATTTCAAAATGGCAGGCAGGTAAATAATATTTAATTTATCAGTCATAGCCTGATAGGGATCATAATAAAGCTGATTCAACAGATAATCCAAGGCATATTTATTTTCAAAGTTATCTTTCATTAAAGCCAAATTATCTATGTTCACTTCCGAATATTCAAACAAATTGCCCACCAAATACAAGTTGTTTTGATAGGGTCTCATATTTTTCCACTGCTGCACTGTTAGGTAAAGTTTTAGCGTCTTCGGTTTATTATCCATAATATGCTTAATAATAAGTCGAATGGAAGTAGTTGCTGATAAGTCATCTGGGAAATCCTTTATTTCCGGAATGCCTAATTCTTTGAAACGTGCATTGCGATAATGTGTTGCCCGAAGCATAGATAAATTTAATACAGACACATCTTCACGAATCCCCTTTACATCCTGAAGCATCCACAAGGGATAGGTATCATTATCAATACTCGTTAATAGTAAACTGTTTGGCTTTGTGCTAAGCAAGGCATTGTAGGCAAAGTTTAACAAACCAGGCGAAAATTCGTTGCTTTGAAACCACTTCCGGTTGTACTTTTTCCGTTCGTCCAAGTTCCGGTACTCTTCATTATAAGTCACCATTAAATCATACAATTCGGGGTTGTTCGGCTGCAGTCTCTCAGCTGCTTTTAGGGCTTTAAGAGCACTTTCTTTTTTGCTTAGATCTCCAAAATTATAATCAGCCTGGGTATAACAAGTATAGGTATTGGGTATGTTTTTTTTCAGTAAGGCAAGTATATCTTCTCTCTTTTTTAAATAGGGGCTTTCTTCTAGCCACGATTCCATCTCTAAGCATTTTGGATCTTCACATTTGGTAAAAGTCATTTCGGCATACCTATTGGCGAAAAAATAATTACGCCAAGCCATTTCATTCTTTTTATTCTTCTGTAACACGTTCCACCAAACTTCGGCTTGTTGCACATAATAGTCATGTGGCTGGCTGAGCTTTGCTCGAGATATTATTTTTTCGGCTTCTTGCCCACTAACAGTACTTAGGCAGATAATCGATAACATTATTAGTATTAGGTTCTTCATGAAATATAAATTTAAATTTTGTTTATAAAATTATTGGTACAAAAAAACCGGTTTCTGTAGTTGAATACACGCAAGATTGTATTTCGTTCAAATAAAACGAAAAAAAGTGTATGTGATTGTATTTATTTAGGAATTTTGAACTTAATTGGAGGATATTACACAACCCCCTACTTATTTCAGGAAATGATTATTTTGGATAGATTTTATTGTAAAGATTAAAACTATTGTCATAAGTAAAATGGGCGTACTGCATAATGCAGTACGCCCATTTCTATCTTCGGCTGTATTTCTACAGCAACCACCACACTCATACGTTTGTTCTATTTTAACTTACAACCGAAAGCGGTTAACAAGTTATCCTATTACGATTTTATTTCACAATCGTAAACTCAACACGTCTGTTAGTTTGACGACCTTCCGGCGTATTATTATCTGCCAAAGGCACTGTTTCGCCATATCCTTTAGCAGTAATACGCGCTGTAGCAACACCATTTGTAAGCAAGTAATTCATAACGGCATTGGCTCTATCGTCGGATAATTTCATATTATACTCATCCGTACCAACCCAATCGGTATGACCTGCAATGGCAATTACCATATTCGGATTATCGTTCATAATTTTCAATAACTTATTCAACTCTTCGTTCGATTCTGGTCGAAGCGTTGCTTTTGCGGTATCGAAGAAAATGTTGTTCAAACGGAAGGTTTGTCCTACTTCAATTGGCACCAAGTATAAATCTTTTTCTATCACAGTGGTTTCGGTAATTTCGCGGGCGTCAATATTTTCGGACACTGCAAAATAACCATCGGCTTTAGCTGTATAACCATAGAACTTGCCCGCAGGAAGCGCCACCGTATATTCTCCGGTTTCACCATTGGATGTTGCTCTACCCATCACTTCTCCGGTTAAAATATCGGTATAAATAATTTCAGCCTGCAATGTTTCGCCTGTTTTCTTATCTAACACCTTACCGTGAATAATTATAATCGGATCGGGTTTAATTTCTTCTTTTTGTACTACTACTTCTTCTTTTACTTCTTGCTTTCTTGGTTTGTAGAATTCTACTCGGTATAGGTCTGATTTTTCACCTTTCTCGCGCACAAAATAAGCAAATTCTCCTTTTGAATCGATAGTAAAATAGCTTTCCGGTGCTTCGGTGTTAATCACCTTGCCTAAGTTAATAGGTTGCGACCAGTTTTTCCAGGTATCGTCTAAACGCTTAGTAATATAAAGGTCTTTTTCTCCATAACCCATATGCCCCGAACTGGCAAAAACGAAGGTTTTATTATCGGCAGCCAAAAAACAAGGAATTTCATCGCCAACAGTATTAATATCATAGCCCATGTGCACAAATTTTCCGTAAGCACCTTTTTCATCTCTAAACCCTACATACAAATCATTTCCATAATGAATTTTTTCACCTTCGGGTTGTTGCATGTTTACAAAATAATACTTACTGTCGTAACTCATACAGTCAAATAGATACGGACTTTCTGAGAAGAAATCGTATATTTCCAATTTTTCTCTTATCCATTCTGTTTTACCCTTTTTAGTACGTTTTATATAGGTTTTGTAAACTATTGGTTGCCCCATAGTCATATCATTAACAAAAGCCACATTATTATCTTGAGAAATGGAAGATAACACACTCGAGCTTGATTTTTTTAACGGAATGTTAAACGGACTGTGTTCGACTTTTGCAATTTTGCCATCGGCACCAAGCGTTCCTCTATATACTTGGTTGTTATTTTCGTTATCTTGATGACTAAAGTAAATGTACTTTCTGTCCACCGAAATAATTGGCGTACTAGGGTCGTAACTACCACCAACATCTTCGTTCATATACACCACTCCTTCTTCTTCGAAAGTATTATCGCGCGATAAGTTAATGTGAGGGGTATAATTTTCGACAAAATCGGTAAGCCCAACAGCGGCAATTTGATTAACACCCGGAATTTTTTTATAATCTAAATACACATTTACCGCAACCACATTTTTAGTTAACGGAAAATTGTAATTACTAACTCTATATCCCTTAATAGGAGATGCTTCTCCTTGATAAACAGTTTTAATGTAAGGGGTACGCATATCTCCACTCAACGCTTCAATATCAATTTTTACAATGGCTCCGGCATTATAGTTTTCGCAAACCACAACTTGTTGAGCTTCAAAAGGCATGAAATGAAATTTTATCATTGCCGGACTTTTATCTTTTTTCTTAGGTTCTTTGCCTTCAACACTTTCTTGTGGAACAGCTGCACAATTCTTATTAAAACCTTCTTCAAGAGTAACCGGTTTTCCTACACCGACTGCACCCAGTACCTTGTAACTCCAACGAACTTTTTGGGCATTGGCAGAACCAACGAGTAAAAAGAAGAGTAAAAACGGAATCAAGAGTTTTTTCATGAGAGTAATTTTTTTGAGTTATGTATTTTTAGTTATTTATTTTGAATAGTGCAAAGATAAAAAAATCAGTAAGATTTTAATACTAAATGATAAAACGGTAATTATTGTTTTTATTATGTAAGTGTATCGGGTAGAAAAAAGAACAAAAAAAAGAATTGAATAAATTGCATACTATACTAGTTTTTTTCTCGAAAATTCTTATAATTTTGTACAAATGTAGAGCAATTTAGCATTTAGCAAGCTTTTTGCTATAAAAAAAATAAACCAACCTAAATACACACTTCATCTATGAAAAAAATAAGCTTCTTTTTTATGCTGCTTTTTGGCATTACGAACAGTTCTTTTGCTCAATCGGCAGTTCAATTGAATAATGACGATTTACAACTGGAAGATTTGCACAGCGAACCTATAGTGCTAGAACCTAACGACTCAATGGCGTTGTTTAAATTTTATATTACCAACCCTCAAGGAGAACCACAATCGATGGACAGAATACGATTAGTTAGTACCGTAACAAAACAAGCCTACTCAGGCAGACCCGATAAAAACGGACGATTCGATTTGCTTTTACCTGAAGGAGATACACTAGAGGTTCGTATTCGCTCCTTAGGAAAAGACTCCATTATTCGCTTATTGGCAATTCCGGTGGATACTAACTTACGCATTTACAATTACGAAATGAGTTACAGCCCACCACGCACCATTATTCTTGAAAATGTATATTATGATACCGGCAAAACCACTTTACGCCCCGAATCGTTTAAATCGTTAAACGACTTGGTTGAATTATTGATGTTAAAACCTCAAATTGAAATGGAAATTTATGGACACACTGACAATGTAGGTGGTTATGAATACAACATAAAACTTTCGCAAGGCAGAGCTGAATCTGTAAAAAATTATTTAGTGTCGAAAGGAATTGACTTTACAAGGCTTACCGCTATAGGTTTTGGTTACACCCGACCTATTGAAAGCAACGACACACCTGAAGGCAGACAAAAAAACAGACGAACAGAGGTGCGAGTTTTGTATGAATAACAATGAACTTTATTACTTAAATTTTCGTTTTATCAACAACCAACATCTTACTAAAATGAAAAAAACAACTATTGTATTAGTATTATTTATAAGCAGCATTTTTGCAATACACGCACAAACAGTGGTCGAACCAACTGAAAAAATGGCCTTATTGCAAGTGTTAGTTACATCTATCGACGGTATTCCAAGTGCAGGTGATAAAGTAAGTTTTATCAATACAGCTGATAGTGTAGCTTATTCCGGAGTATCGGGTAAAGATGGGCGTTTCAATATACTGGTACCCAAAGGAACTTCATACAACATTAATGTTACGGTAGTAGGAAAAGATACCTTGATACGAAAAAATTTACAAATACCTTCGGAACCCGAATACATTACCATTAATTACACCTTTAAATACGAACCTCCACGTACTATTCGTTTAGACAGGGTTTTTTTCGATACCAACAAATCTACCTTAAAACCCGAATCTAAAACTATGTTACAAGATTTGTATGAATTTTTGAGTGCCAAACCTACTATTAATATAGAAATTGCCGGTCATACAGATAATGTGGGAGGAGCGGCATTTAATTTAAAACTATCGCAAGACAGAGCCAATGCTGTAAAAACATATTTAATAAACAAAGGGATTGCTGCCAATAGATTAACTCCAAAAGGATATGGGTTAACCAGACCAATAGATACAAACGACACTCCCGAAGGTAGAGCTAAAAACAGACGAACAGAAGTGTATATTATTGAAAAAGTCACAACAAATTAATTCTCTTTTTTAGTTGTTGATATATGATCAATAACTAATATTGTTTAAAAAAAAATAATTGAACGCAACTATTAAAAATCAATTTAAAAAAGATTTCGTAATTAGTTGCGTTCTTCTTTTTAAGTAGTTTTCTTATATTTTAATATCGATAGCACAAAAACACTGACAGCCAATGCCAATAAGGACAGAAACTCGGTTAATATATCTTGCAACTGAGCTCCCTTTAAAATAATGCCACGCAATATCTTTATAAAATAATATAAGGGATTAATCAAATCTAAACGCTGTGCCCACAGCGGCATACTTTCTACAGGGGTAAATAATCCGCTAAGCATAATAAATATCATCAAAAAGAAAAATCCCGAAAAAGCTACTTGTTGTTGCGTGTCGCTAACGGTAGATAAAAACAAACCGATGGAAAGTACCAATATAAGATAGATGGCTGTTGCCCCGAAAAGCAAAACCAAACTTCCTCTAACAGGCATACCGAAAAACAAGTGAGCCAATATTAATCCAAAAGCCATCTCTACCAAGCCAATAATTAAGAAGGGGATTAATTTTCCGGCTAACAATTGCCATTTTAAAATGGGCGTTACGTTTATTTGCTCTATAGTCCCCAATTCTTTTTCGCGCACCAAATTAGCTCCTCCTAACATCATTCCTATAATGGTAAGCAGTACCACCAAAATACCGGGAGCCATGTATATTTTGTAATTAAGGTTAGCATTATACCAAAAGCTGTTATTCACAATGATTTGATTCTCATTTTTTAAGCCTCCCATTCTTTCAACCAGCACCTCCTTATTGAAATCCATTATAATTGCTGAAAGATAAGCCGAACCCAATTGGGCAGAGTTACCCACAATGGCATCGGCTAATAATTGCACATCAGGATGATTGAAAGTAGTGAGTTTCTTATCAAAATTGCGAGGGATACATAAAGCGATATCAATCTTGGTTCTGCGAATCAAATCTTCGGCCTCATCTTGCGTGTCAACGATATAATTAACATGAAAAATCTCATTTCTCTCAATTCGTTGTATAAGCCTTAAAGAAGACGCAGAACGGTCGTTATCTACTATCGCCATATCTATTCGTTTTACCTCAAAAGTTGCTGCATAAACAAGAATCAACAATTGAATAATAGGAATAAGAATCATAATCCGAAGCATGATTTTGTTTCGAAATATTTGGGTAAATTCCTTTTGTAATATGTAGAGGAAGGTTTTCATTTCATTTTAGCTAATAATTAACTATTTTGTCACATCATCAAAAGTTAAACCGGATTTTATTTCGTCATAATATACCGTGTTTGTTGTTGTTATATCATTCGAACGATACAGCCCTATTTTCAAATAGTTTCCGGCATTGTTGTATAAATTCCTAAAATAGTATCTGGTTGTTTGTCCTGTAGCATCTGTCATTGAACTATTATTAATCCATGCTTCTATGTAACCATCCGATTGTGTTGACCAATATATTCTTAAAATAATATCATTCCATAGCCCTTTTGTGATTTCACGTTCGCTGATTACTTGAGCGCCTGTTCCGAAGGGCACATTAACTGTCAACCCTATTTTACCATTTTTATAAGTCATTGACACAGGCGGTGAATGAGCCGGATAATTTTGCCAAGATTCTCCATTATCAAAGTCAGGTTGGTCGTGAAATTGTCCGATTACTTGCCAATCTGAACTTTCTATGTAATCGGAAGGAATTTTAATACTCCATCCGTAATAAATTTCTTTCCCTGCAGGCGCCACTTTAAAAATCTGAATCTCACTTCGTGCACTTTGTATCCCTGAATAAGGGGAAGTCCAGAACTCAGCCGAATCGATGGTAAACTTGGCGCAGTAATTCCCTTTTCTTGGATTTTCTGCAACAACTGCAAATGAGCCGGTATTATATTGTTGCTCCCAAGGAGGAAATAGTTCCTGTGACTCGAAATCCGTGGAAATTAAAACATAATCTATCGGTTTAACCGAATCCTCCTCCTTGCTTTTATCACACCCAACTAATGCAAGTACGAAAAACACTACTAGTATTGTTGCTCTCATATGGGTAAAATTGCTTAATTGTTAACTTTCTACTCCAGCCGTATTTTAAATTTCTTCAAACTAACTACCATAAAAAATACGGAGAAGGCAATCATAATAACTGTATGCATCCAAAGAATTTCCAACCCTGCTCCTTTCAGCATAATACCCCTGTTTATTTCAATAAACCAACGAGGAGGCATAATATAGGAGAATAGCTGGAGTATTTCCGGCATATTTTTAATAGGAAAAATGAAGCCCGAAAGCAAAATGGTAGGCATCATTAAAGCAAAGCCGGAAATAATCATTGCCACAATTTGAGTGTCAACAACAGAAGAAATCATGATTCCCAAACTCAACGCTAAAAATATAAACAACAATATTTCTACCATTAACAACACAAGACTTCCTTTAATAGGAACACCAAATAGTTGTGTACCTATTACTAAAATCATAATGGCTGTAAGTATAGACAACAAAAAATAAGGTGTTACCTTGCCCAAAATTATTTGAATAGGTTTAAGTGGCGAGGCCAAAAGAATTTCCATAGTGCCTGTTTCCTTTTCACGAGTAATGGTAATAGCTGTCATCATAGCCGAAATAAGCATCAAAATCATAGCAAACAAACCCGGAATAAAATTATAGGCATCTCTCATATTTTCATTGTACAACATACGTGTCTTTATGTTGATTAAAGCCGGATTCTCTTTGTTTATAGATTTTGATTGCACATAGTTATTTATAATAGCATTGGTATAACTCACTACTAACTGTGCCGTATTGGGCTCAGAGGCATCGGCAATAAGTTGAATATTGGCTTTCCCGTCATGTAGAAATTTTTGCCCAAAACCGGGTTCAAACACAATAATTTCTTTGGCCTTTCCACTTCTCAACAAATCTTCGTATTCGGCGGAACTATGTACAATGTGAGTAAGGGTAAAATAGGGCGAGGCAATAATTTGTTGTGTTAGTTGACGCGAAACCTCATCTTGGGCATAATCAGCTACGGCAACACTTACATTTTTCACCTCATTACGCAACGCATACCCAAATAGTAACAATTGCACCAAAGGAATACCAAACAAAATAATAAGGGTACGCTTATCGCGAAAGATATGCAAGAACTCTTTCTTGACAAAAGCGCCAAAACGACTTTTATTAATGAATAATGAATAATTAATAGTGAATATTTTTTTCATAGTTAATAGTTAACAATTAATTATTTTCGGGCTATACGCAAAAACACCTCATCCATATTCTTAGCTTTATATTGTTTCTTTAGTGCTTCGGGGGTATCTAGAGCTTCAATTTTCCCTTCGGCCATAATAGAAACACGGTTGCAATATTCCGCTTCGTCCATATAATGAGTAGTAACAAATACAGTAATACCTCGCTCCGATGCTTCGTAAATTAAATCCCAAAACTG
>JAFGVL010000061.1 GCA_016938015.1 Paludibacteraceae bacterium | reverse complement strand
TGCAGTACCTGCTTCTACAGCAAAATTAGTAACTACCGCCACTGCTTTAGAAATTTTAGGTCCCGATTATACTTTTCAAACAAAACTGGAATACGATGGAGCTATTAAAAATGGCGTTTTAAACGGCAATATATATATAATTGGTAGCGGAGATCCTACGCTTGGTTCAAGTCATATGGGCGACAGCCTATTCCTTAAAAAATGGGTAGAGGCTGTAAAAAATTTAGGCATTACTAAAATAAACGGAAATATTTTACCCGATCCAAGCATCTTTAGCAAAGAAGGCATTGCCCCAAAATGGTCGTGGGAAGATATGGGTAATTATTATGCTGCAGGAGCTTATGGTCTTTCTATTTACGACAATACCTATAAAATTTATTTTAAATCGGGGGCTCCGGGCACTACTCCCGAAATTATAAAGGTAGAGCCTCAAATTCCCGGACTTGTTTTTGAGCTATATTTAAAAGCTGCAGCCAATAACGAAGACAGTGCTTATATATACGGTGCTCCTTTTAGTAACACCCGAATGATTTATGGAACCATTCCTGCTCACAGAAACTTATTTGTAATAAAAGGTGATATACCGGATCCCACACAATATACAGCCACTGTTTTTGCCGACAAACTCAAAGAAAACGGCATTGAAGTGTTGCAATCTGCAACAACATTGCCTATAAACAATAACCATATTCCGATATATACAGAAGTTTCTCCTCCACTTAAAGAAATTATAAAAAATATAAATTATAAAAGCAATAACCATTATGCCGAACACGTATTAAGAGCCATCAGTTTATCTTCAAACAATCAAGGAAGCATCGTAAATTCGGTACAAAACATAAAAAAATTCTGGAAATCAAAAGGAATTAACAACTCGGGGCTTATTTTATATGATGGTTGCGGATTATCTGCATCAAATGCCATTTCGGCATCGTTTTTTGTTGACCTGCTTATTTACGAAAAAACTAAAAGCAACTATTCGAAAGAATTTCTTGAAAGCCTGCCTGTTGCGGGTCAAAGTGGAACTATCAAATCCTTATTGAAAGGAACCCGCCTTGAAGGGAAAGTGCAAGCAAAAAGCGGTAGTATTTATGGGGTACAATGTTTTGCGGGATACATCACCAAAAATAACAAACAATATGCTTTTGCAATATTGGTAAATAATTATTCGGGCACTCGAAAAACCGTAGTAAAACAAATTGAAAACTTATTATTATCAGTAGATAACTAATTTATAATGGAAAGCATCATTCATCTTGCCGAAACAGAATCTACCAACAGCTATTTAAATGTGCTATTAAAGAAAGAGCAAATAGATGAAGGAACAATTGTTATAGCAGATTATCAAAAAGCAGGAAAAGGTCAAGGGGGAAATTCGTGGGAATCAGAACCGGGCAAAAACATTACCTGCAGCATTGTTCTATACCCCTTTTTTATTGAAGCCCGATCACAGTTTATTATTTCTCAACTAGTTTCTTTATCCGTAATTAAAACATTGGAACCAATTATTCCAAACACTTCTATAAAATGGCCTAACGATATTTACGTGGGAGATAAAAAAATTGGAGGAATACTTATTGAAAATATATTGAATGGAAAGCACATTGATAAATGTATAATTGGAATAGGTTTAAACGTAAACCAAACCCTATTTACAAGTAACGCTCCTAATCCTATTTCAATTAAACAAATTACCGGAAAAGAAGTTGATTTGATAGAATTATTACAACAGATTAGGCAACAAATTTTGTTAAATTATACGGAAGTTTTAAAAGGAAATAACGTCAATATTGTGAATCAATACATGAATTGTTTGTATAGAAAAAGCGGTTTTTATGCCTACAAAACAGAAACAGAATGCTTTAAAGCACGTATAAAAACAATTTTACCATCGGGAGAAATTGCTCTGGAGAAAAATGATAACCGTGTTCAAACATATGGATTTAAGGAAGTTGAATTTGTTATTCCTTAACTATTGATAACTTTTTTTGCTTTTGTTTTCAAAATATTTTTTGTTTTCGATTTATGACCTATATTTGTACAAAAATTTTTAACATGTTTTTTGCTACAAAATGGTTTATTTTAACTAAATTTACAAAACAATAAACTTTTTTAATTATGGAAATAGGAAGTCTTATAGCAGCCATTTTGCCTTCGGCACTATTTCTTTTCCTTATTTTGTATTACACCATATGGAATGGGAATTCATACGTGCCAAAAGTAATTAATACAAATGCCCCTTTAAAAATTGTAGGCGTTTCGGTTAAAACTAATGACGCTAGTTTTATAGAAGATGATACTTCTTTATGGAAAGAATTTAGAAGAGTAAAAGAATTAAACTCAATCCCAAAAGAAGATAGCTTTAATTTTGTGCTCGTTAAAATGATGCCCGCTAAAAATGAGGCAAACTGGGATTATTTTATTGGAGATATTGTTACTAATTTTGATAACGTACCTAGTGGTTTCAAAACAGCTGAATTAATCCCTGGTAAATATGTCACAATTAGACGCTCTTTTAAAAAAGAAATACCTTGGGTCAATGAAACACTAAAAATAGAACACTTTTTGTATGAAAAATGGTTGCCTCATTCTAATTACGAATTAGATCCTAATTCTCCTATCAAATCAATTGAATATCACAATAAAAGAAAAGGTAGCGCTATAAGAACAATTATATTTTATGCTGCAATAAAAGAAAAATTAAATAACCCTAAAAACTAACTCTATGGAATAAACGTATACTCTACTAACATGCCAACCTTAATTTTAACACAAATTTCCCCAATCATTTCTATTACTTACTCTAAACTTTATTAATTATGGATATTAGTAGTATTATAGCCGCAGTAATTCCTTCAGCGATGTTCCTTTGCTTAATATTGTATTATACAATATGGAAAGGAGGCGGTTATGCGCCGAAGATTGTAAAGACCAAAGATAGCGCTAAATTTGTTGCTCTATCTACCCAAACAAACGACCAATGTTTTATTGAAGACGATTTGCTTCTATGGAAAGAATTTAAACGATTAAAAGAAAAAGATTTAATTGCCGACAAAAAAGAGGATCATAGCTTTGTTTCTATTAGAATGAACCCTGCTCCCGGAGAAAATAACTGGGAGTACATGATTGGTAGAATTGTTTCTAACTTTACTAATGTGCCAACAGGATTTAAAACAGTAGAGATTCCGCCTCAATGTTACGTTACAGTACATTTAAACGTAAAAAATGAAGAATCGTGGGGGCCATCTGTGTTACGACTAGAAAAATATGTGTGCGAAAAATGGTTGCCTAACACAAAATACGAAATTAACCCCGATTCAAAAGTGAGAGCAATTGTTTATCACGATAAAAGAGGACCTAAAACAACTCGAACTATAATTTATTATTTAGCCGTTAAAGAAAAAAATAAAGCCGTTAATTAATACAGGATATACCGTAAATAATCATCAAGCCTTATCACAAAAAGATAAGGCTTGCTTTTTTTAAGGCATAAAAATTGATTTTTATCGCTAAAAATAAACACATATTTTTTATTAATTTTGTATTTGTGAAAACATCAAAAATAATAAGCATTATCGTTTTGATTGCCTTCTTTAGTACAAAAGGTTATACTCAAAACTACAAAGATGAACAGGGAAGAATTTTGTACGAGGTTTTAGTTAACCAACAAAAAGACACCCTTTTAATCGCCAATTTACACCCTTTATACATATTCCCCCCTATTGCGTTTGCCGATAAAAAACAAGAAAAGTTTTATTGGAAAACGGTTCGCGATGTAAAAAAAACCCTGCCATATGCACGAATTGTTGCACGCACGCTGAACGATGCAAATGCTGATTTAGAAAAATTACCCACCGACGGCGCACGCAAAAAATACCTCAAAGAACTTGAAAAAGAGGTGATGAAGAAATACGAACCCGATTTGCGAAAAATGACATTTAGTCAAGGAAAAATGCTTATCAAATTAATCAATAGAGAAACAAGCTATACTTCTTATGATTTAATTAAAATGTACAGAGGCAGCTTTGCTGCAGGTTTCTGGCAAGGGATAGCAAAAATTTTTGGTGCCGATCTCAAATTAGACTACGATGGGAAAGACCGCGAAAAAATTATTGAGCGAGTAATTTTGTTAGTCGAAGCCGGTCAGCTATAAAACCCATGCTTACAGCTACTACAAATCCCTTTTTTCTTTCAATCGCTTTGCGTACATTTGCACACTAAAATCAAATTCATTCTTATTATGGCATTACAATGTGGCATTGTTGGGTTGCCCAATGTTGGTAAATCTACTTTATTTAACTGTTTATCAAACGCAAAAGCTCAAGCAGCCAATTTTCCTTTTTGCACTATCGAACCAAACGTAGGCGTTATAACTGTTCCCGACGAACGGCTCACAAAACTAGCGGAACTAATTAACCCTCAACGCATTGTACCTACCACTGTAGAAATAGTTGATATTGCCGGATTAGTAAAAGGTGCCAGTAAAGGAGAAGGCCTAGGCAATAAATTTTTAGCAAACATTAGAGAAACCGATGCCATTTTACATGTGCTTCGTTGTTTTGAAAACGACAATATTACACACGTAGATGGCAGTATCAATCCCGTTCGCGATAAAGAAATTATTGATATCGAACTACAGCTCAAAGACTTAGAAACAGTTGAAAGCCGCATAAATAAAATTCAGAAACAGGCACAAACCGGAGGCGATAAAACAGCAAAAGCTATTTACGAAATATTAGTTCAATATAAAGATGCTTTGGTTCAAGGCAAATCGGCACGCACAGTATTGCTCGATAAAGAGCAGAATAAGCTTGTAAAAGATTTGTGCTTACTAACCAATAAACCCGTAATGTACATTTGCAATGTAGATGAAGCTGCTGCTGTAAAAGGCAATGCCTACGTAGATGCAGTACGTAAAGCGGTAGAAAACGAAAATGCAGAAATTTTGGTTGTAGCTGCTGCTACTGAAGCAGATATTGCCGAATTAGATTCTTTTGAAGAAAGACAACTTTTTTTAGAAGAAGCAGGACTTAAAGAATCCGGTGTATCACGACTAATAAAATCGGCATACAAACTTTTAAGTTTAGAGACCTTTTTAACGGCCGGTGTTCAAGAAGTAAGAGCATGGACCTATTTAAAAGGAAGTAAAGCCCCTCAATGTGCCGGAGTTATTCATACCGATTTTGAAAAAGGCTTTATCCGAGCCGAAGTTATAAAATACAACGACTTTATAAAATTTGGCTCTGAAAGCGCCTGTAAAGAAGCCGGAAAAATGGCCGTAGAAGGAAAAGAATATATTGTACAAGACGGAGATATAATGCATTTCCGTTTCAATGTTTAATTTTCCAAACATATTCGCCAAAATGCGTATTTTTTTTGGTTCTATTTTTTACCTTTGAACTGAGTTACACCAGCAATTTAATTATGGATAAATCAAATTCAGGTTCTTTTTTAGGCTTTGTATTTAGCAAACTCTTTCTTAAACAACTCGCAATTGCAGTAGCTATTGTGTTTAGTTTATCGCTAATAGCATTTTTTTCGTTGCGCTTCTACACAAAACACGGAGAATTTGTGGAGGTGCCTAATCTTAAAAACCAACCTTTAGAACAATCCATTGAACAACTCGAAGCAATTGATTTAACGTACGAAATTATCGACTCGGTGTATTTCGCCGATAAACCATCGGGAACAGTAATTGAACAAACCCCTGCCCCGCAAGAAAAAATTAAGAAACAACGAAAAATTTACCTAATTATTAATAGTTATTCAAAACCTTTAGTAGTAATACCCGATGTTCGAGATTTATCTTATCGAAACGCCAAAGCAACACTCGAATCGATGGGCTTTATGGTGGTAAAAATTGAATATGTCAGATCCGAATTCAAAGATTTAGTAAAAGATGTAAAAAAAGGACGACAAATTTTAAGTCCGGGCGACCGTATTTCTCAAGGCTCCCGCTTAACTTTAGTTGTTGGAGGCAATCAAGCTCAAGGAACAGAAATTCCTTGTCCAAGTTTTCGTGGACTCTCTTACGAATCTGCTTTAAGAAAAGCAAACTTAGATTCTTTAAACATCCGTTCTGCCGAATTTGATATGCCTGCAAAAAATAAAGCCGACTCTGCTCTTTTTGTTGTTTACAAACAAAGCCCATTAACAAAAAGCCCTATATCTACAGGGTCTTCTGTAAAAATATGGTTAACAAAAAACAAAGAATTACTGGCTACTCCCGAAGAAGAATTCCTTCAATTAAACCAAGACTCCATAAAAAAATCTCAAAATAAAAAAGACATTGAGACCTTCTTTTAATTAACTATGGCAACCGATTTTTTGGACGAACAAGAATTGGAAGACCCGGAATTATCGGAAACTCCAAGAGAGCTCTTTGAACATCATCGTTTTGTGGTGGACAAAGGGCAATCAATGGTTCGCATTGACAAGTATTTAGTAAATACTATGCCCGATATTTCAAGAAATCGAATTCAAGATGCCGCTGAAGCTAAATGCATCCTTGTAAATGAAAAACCGGTAAAATCTAACTACCGAGTAAAACCTCTCGATGTAATCTCCATTCAGTTGGCTTACCCTCCCAACGAATTTGAAATTATTCCTCAAAATATCCCCATTAACATTGTTTACGAAGATGCTGATTTAATTGTTATAAATAAAACTCCCGGTCTAGTGGTACATCCCGGGTTTGGAAATTTTGAAGGCACTTTGCTAAATGCGCTGGCTTGGCACATGAAAGACCAACCGGATTTTGATGTTAATAACCCAAATATCGGGCTTGTACATCGTATAGATAAAGATACTTCGGGCTTATTGCTCATTGCTAAAAACGAAGACGCTAAAACAAAACTCGGGAAGCAATTTTTTGATAAAACAACGCACCGTCGTTATGTTGCCTTAGTATGGGGAAACATGCAGAATGACGAAGATACAATTATCGGGAATATCGGGCGAGACCCAAAAGATCGAATGCAAATGACCATTTTTCCTCCCGATAGCGAACAAGGAAAATATGCCGTAACACATTACAAAGTACTGGAACGACTAGGGTATGTAACTTTAGTAGAATGCCGACTAGAAACGGGGCGCACACATCAAATCAGAGCGCATATGAAACACATCGGACATGTTCTCTTCAACGATGCTCGCTATGGTGGCAATGAAGTGCTTAGAGGCACTACCTTTGCTAAATACAAAGCATTTGTACACAACTGCTTTCAAATATGCCCACGTCAAGCTTTACACGCTAAAGAATTAGGCTTTGTACACCCATCAACGGGCGAAAAAATGTTTTTCGATTCTGATTTGCCGATCGATATGCAACAATTAATCGAAAAATGGAGAGGGTATATTGCAAGTAGAGATATTGAATAACAAATAATAACCCAGCTAACTGTAATTAAATTTATTCGGATGAAAAAAACAATCGCCATCGTTGCCGGCGGAGATCAGTCGGAAGTAGTTGTATCACTCAAAAGCGCTCAAGGCCTATATTCTTTTATCGACAAAGAAAAATACAATCTGTATGTCGTTATTGTTCAATCTTCGGGATGGCGTGTTCAATTACCCGATGGACAAGATATTCCAATTGATAAAAACGATTTTAGCTTTGAGCTTTGCGGCAACAAAGTTACTTTCGATTGTGCCTACATTACAATTCATGGCATTCCGGGCGAAGACGGTAAGCTGCAAGGGTATTTTGATATGATAGGAATGCCCTACAGTTGTTGCGATGTGCTAGCTGCTGCACTTACTTTCAATAAATTTACATGCAACAATTATTTAAAAAGTTTTGGCGTAAAAGTAGCCGATTCTATTTTACTGCGTAAAAAACAAACTATCGATGGAGAAACAGTAGCAAAACAATTAGGATTACCTTGTTTTATAAAACCAAATATTGGAGGTTCAAGCTTTGGCGTAACCAAAGTGAAAAATGCAACCGAAGTTGCCGATGCTATTCAAAAAGCTTTTGCCGAAGGCGACCAAGTAATTATTGAAAGCTTTATGCAAGGCATAGAAATAACTTGTGGTATTTATAAAACTGATACAAAAGAAGTGGTTTTTCCTATTACAGAGGTAGTTAGCGAAAACGAATTTTTCGATTTCGATGCTAAATACAAAGGACAAGTGCAAGAAATAACGCCTGCTCGAATATCGGCAGACTTAAGCTCACGCGTTCAACAACTTACATCTTCTATTTATGATATTCTAGGCTGTAAGGGAATTGTACGCATTGACTACATAATTACTGAAGGCGATACCATTAACTTGTTGGAGGTAAATACCACCCCCGGCATGACTACCACAAGCTTTATCCCCCAGCAAATAAATGCAGCCGGATTAGCAATTAAAGACGTAATGACAGATGTAATAGAATATGCTATTGCCATGAAATAACTTTTTATAGCAAAAAAGTTTTATTGTTAGCTTTAATCAATGTTTGCTTTACTTTTGAAAAGCATTTAACTTAAAATTAACTCTGCGAATACCCCCCTCTAACTGCCTGTTGATAAGTTTTTTCGCAAGAAATGGTTTTTTTTGTACCTTAGTATGCGAAAATGTGAGAAATGTATGCATACGGCAGAAGAGATTTATAATACTGTAAATCAATCGATTGATAAAATAGATTGGGGAATTAATCCTCCCGGATTATATGCCCCAATAGCTTATGTATTAGCTTTAGGAGGAAAAAGAATTCGTCCAAGCTTGCTTTTAATGGCAAGTAATTTATTTACCGACAACCTACAAGCAGCTATAAATCCGGCGATAGCAATAGAAATTTTTCATAATTTTACATTGTTACACGATGATATCATGGACAAAGCTCCGCTAAGGAGAAAACAAGCTACTGTTCATGTTAAGTGGGACGAAAATACAGCCATACTTTCGGGCGATGCAATGCTTATTAAAGCCTATGAATATATGGCAACTATGCCTGCTGATAAATTAGGGGAGTGCTTGCGTATTTTTTCAAAAACAGCGCTTGAAGTTTGCGAAGGGCAACAATACGATATGGATTTTGAAAAACTGGAAACAGTTAGCCAAGATGACTACCTAGAAATGATTCGCTTAAAAACAGCGGTACTTTTAGGAGCAAGCCTTCAAATTGGAGCTATAATTGGCAGAGCAAACAAAACCGACGCACAGTTATTATATGATTTTGGCATTTATATTGGGTTGGCATTTCAATTAAAAGATGATTTACTGGATGTATATGCCGATTCTACAAAATTTGGCAAACAAATAGGTGGAGATATTCTTTGTAATAAAAAAACATTTTTATTGATTACTGCCCTAAATAACGCTGATAAAAACACAAAAATAGAGTTAAACGCCTGGCTTACAAAAAAAGAATTCAACCCGCAAGAAAAGATTAATGCACTGATTTCTATTTATAACAAAACATCCGTTAAAACAAGCTGTGAGAAAAAAATGGACGAATACTTTACACTTGCTTTGAGCTGTTTAGATAAAATTAATATCCCATCACATAAAAAACAAGTACTTTTTACTACCGCCAACCAACTAATGAAACGAGAGGTTTAAAACTTTATATATACGCCTATGCCTTACAGAAGATTACCCAATACAGACCAAGCTCGGCTACGCACATTAAGAAATGCGATTGCAGAACATAACAAACAAACCGATGTTAACGAACTCACTATCTCATATAAGCTAATCAACGACGCAAAAATATACCTTAACAACTTTGAAAAAACATTAGCTCAATACCAACAAGCGCTTGATGCTCAAGTTTCGGCCAATAAAAACTACCAACACGTATTAAAAAATGCCCGCTTGTATATTTCTCATTTTATTCAAGTATTAAACTTATCCATTATTCGTAATGAAATTAAAAAAGAGCACAAAGCCTTTTATAAATTAAACATAGATAGCTTTACAGTGCCGGATTTAAGCACCGAAGGAGCTCTTTTAGAATGGGGTAAAAATTTAATTGAAGGAGAAGCTGAACGGATGCAAAACGGCGGAACTCCCATGTTTAATCCAACTATTGCAAAAGTAAAAGTTCACTACGATATTTTCAAAGAATACAAAACAGACCAACGCGTTTACCAACAAAATACCAGCAGATATTTAGATATCGTAGCAAATATGCGTCAAACGGGCGATACGATTATTCAAGAAATATGGAACGAAGTAGAGGCTCGTTTTGCTAATTTACCTCCTTATCAACGCTTAAAACAATGTCAGAAATACGGTATTATTTACTACTATCGTAAGGGAGAAAAAGAACTAACTCCCGCTAACGATAATGTCGAATCAACAGTTATTGCAGATTCATTTTAAAGCAAAAGAAACTATCTTGATATGAATTGCTTTAAACTCTTGTTGCTTTTTTGTTGTTGCTTTTTTTCTTCATTATCGGGACAAGAACTCCCCATTTATGAAGAGTTAACTCCTACTTCAAAAGAAAATCACACTTCTATTTACTCTTCAAACTCACGCATAGACTCATTGCTGATTTTTGCTTTTAACTACCTGGATAAACCTTATCGTGGAGG
>JAFGVL010000060.1 GCA_016938015.1 Paludibacteraceae bacterium | reverse complement strand
TTAACAGTTATTCAATTGATAAACAAATTATTAAACAGAAATATTAACAATTTAAAAACACTCGTTTGCTAAATGCACTACGGGTTATAGTAATTAAAAAATAATCGAATGAAAGTTCAACTTTTTATTCCCTGCTACATTGACCAATTGTACCCCGATACAGGTTTTAACACCATTAAAATATTAGAAAAAGCAGGGTGCGAAGTAATCTACAACCCTAACCAAACCTGTTGCGGACAACCGGCTTATAACAGCGGTTATTGGGACGAAAGTCGTAATTTAGCTAACAAATTTTTAAACGATTTTAAAACCGACATTCCAATTGTCTCTCCGTCGGGTTCTTGTTCAAGTTTTGTAATACATCATTACCCTGAATTATTTAAAGAATTTCCCATTCAATTACAATCGGTTCAAAAAATAGGCAAGCAGCTTTATGAGCTTTCTGACTTTCTGATTAATGTGCTTAAAATAGATAATTTAGGTGCATCATTTAATCATACCGTAACTTTTCACGACTCGTGCTCTGCCCTACGCGAATACGGCATAAAAGATGAACCCAGAAAACTCTTAGCCAATGTAAAAGGGTTAAAACTTATTGAAATGGAAGAATCGGAAACTTGTTGTGGTTTTGGAGGTACTTTTTCAGTTAAACATAGCGCAATTTCAACCGCAATGACCGACAAAAAGGTTATAAACGCCATTGCCACCGGAGCCGAATACATTATAAGCACCGAAGCCTCTTGCCTTATGAATATAAACAGCTATTGCCAAAAACAGAATTTACCAATAAAAGGCATTCATTTAGCTGATGTGTTGGCAGCATTTTAAAATCTATTGAATATCTAAGACCTCCTTTTTTAACTATAAAAAACTAACATTGATAAAATCTTCTTCTATCAATTCAAAACTTTACTTAACTTTACAAAAACTAATTTAATTGTAAGCAAATGAAAAAAGACGACGATTTGCTCGTATTCGACGAAGATGAAGCCGTAAAATATATTTACAACTTTATTCCTGCTGAATTAAAAACTCGAATTTCAACAGATGATATTGATTATGTATTAGATATCATGTATGAATTTTACGAAGAAAACGGATTTATTGACGAAGACTCTACCGAAGAAGCCAGTATTGATGAAGAAGATATGTTTGCATATATTCTAAAAAACATACAAAAAGACAAAGTTGTAAAACTATCTGAAAATGACCTACAACTTATTCTCGAAGGTGAATTTGAATATGGGAAATCAATCGGCGTTTATAAAGAAGATTAGTTGAGTATTACCCTTTTGTTGGCAAATTTATAAATGAAAACAGCTATTGTTATACTAAATTATAACGGACAACATTTTTTAGAAAAATTTCTTCCATCTATAGTTGGCTATTCCAAACTGCCCGACACCGAAATTTATGTTGCAGATAACGCATCAACAGACGATTCTGTTTTTTATTTAAAACAAAATTTTCCTGAAATTAAGCTGTTAACTTTAACCGAAAACTTTGGATTTGCAGGAGGTTACAACAAAGCACTACAAGATGTTGACGCAGATTATTATGTGCTTTTAAACTCTGATGTAGAAGTAACCGAGCAATGGATTGAGCCCATTCGTAATTATATGGACACTCACCCCGAAGTAGCTGCTTGCCAACCTAAAATCTTATCGTTTCAAGATAAAACTCGTTTTGAACATGCCGGAGCAGCAGGCGGTTTTATTGATAAATATGGATATCCTTTTTGCAGAGGTAGAATTTTTAACGAGTGTGAAAAAGATGACGGACAGTATAACAATATAGAAGAAATTTTTTGGGCTAGTGGGGCTTGTTTATTTATTCGAAAAAAAGATTTTTGGGAAACCGGAGGATTTGACGATAGTTTCTTTGCCCACATGGAAGAGATTGATTTGTGTTGGCGATTAAAATCAAGAGGCAGAAGAATTATGTGTATCCCTCAAAGCGTTGTATATCATGTAGGTGGAGGAACATTAAGTGTAGAAAATCCTAAAAAAACATATTTAAATTATCGCAATAACCTTTTGATGATTTATAAAAATATAGCACCCAATAAACTCACTAAAGTACTTCTAATACGTTGGTTTTTAGATAATCTGGCGGCAGTACAATTATTACTGTCGGCAAAACCTCAAAGTGCTAAAAGTATTTTTAAGGCACGTTCTGATTTCAAAAGAAAAAAGGAGGTGTATTTTCTAAAAAGAAAAGAAAACCTTGAAAAAACTACTATAAAAAGTCCTGATGGAATTTACAATAAAAGCATTGTTTTTCAATATTATATAAGAAACAACAAAACATTTAATCAGTTAACACCACAAAAAAACCCGAAAAACTAAACTTTTCGGGTTTCATGTAATCTTTTTTCCCAGTTCCATGCCGATTTTAAGGTATCTTCCACACTAATTTCAGCTTTCCAACCTAAAATAGTATTGGCTTTTTGAGGGTCAGCCCATACTTTTTCAATATCTCCTTCTCGTCGTTCCACTACTGTATATGGAACTTTAACATGATTGCTCATCTCAAAAGCATGAATCAATTCAAAAACAGACACTCCTCGTCCTGTTCCTATATTAAAAAACTCCAACGGCTCATCTTGCACACAATCCAACATTCGTTTAACAGCTACCACATGAGCCTTTGCTAAATCAACCACATTAATATAATCTCGTATACAAGTACCGTCAGGAGTATTGTAATCGTTTCCAAAAACATTTAATTTGTTATGAATACCAATTGCCGTTTGTGTAATAAATGGAACTAAATTAGAAGGAACACCAATAGGTAACTCGCCTATTTGTGCAGACGGATGCGCTCCAATTGGATTAAAATAGCGAAGAATAATACTGTTCATAAATGCACCCGAATGAATTACATCTCGAATAATTTCTTCACAAATTTGTTTGGTATTACCATAAGGCGATGTTGCCGGTTTTGTAGGAGCTGTTTCATTTACAGGCAACATATCCGGTTCTCCGTAAACCGTACACGAAGAGGAGAATAGAATGTTTTGAACACCATGAATAGGCATTAAATCTAAAATATTCATCAACCCATTCACGTTATTTCTATAATACAATATAGGTTTCTGAACCGATTCACCAACTGCTTTACTTGCTGCAAAATGAATCACGGCTTTTATCCCTTCGTATTTTGAAAACATGTAGTCAAGCCCAACATAATCAACACAATCCAAATTTTCAAAACTTGGTTTAATGCCCGTTATTTTTTCAATTCCGGCTAACGAATCAATAGTAGAATTTGATAAATTATCAATTATAATAACCTCATAACCTGCAAGTTGAAGTTCAACGACAGTATGAGAGCCAATATAACCTGTACCTCCGGTAACCAATATTCTTTCTTTCATCCGAATAAAATTTAATTAAGGTTAATGCAACCAAAAAAATAAATTATAATCATTCTTATTTATCCGTATTTATGGGATATGTTGTTAGTTCTTTTTCCACAATTTTTTGGGATAAACTTCTTTACGTATCAATTCATTTATACGCAAAATTACCAACGGACGGTCTTCTATATAAGTAACTCCAAACCATTTAGAAGGAGTATCCAATACTTTTACTGTTGCTATTTTATGTTGAATCAACTCATTAACTACAGTTGGGATATAAAATTCTGATTTTGGATTTTGTCCGTTTTTTGAAAGAAATTTCTTAAACAAATCCATAGAATAATCAAAATAATCCGGCGTAAATCCCCACATATTCATAGATACATGAACTCCTTCCGAAATTACTTGCTCTACTCCCATTTCGTCTTTATACATAATAGAGCCACTTTCCTTTTCAATCTTTTCTCTTTCTACTATAGATGTTAAAAAGCCATTTTCATCGGTAGAACAAACACCTCTATTTACCACTCCACTTTCTGACAAAGTGTTTTCAATACGGTAGCCTATCATGCAATAATCATTTTGTTTTACGGCTATAGATTTTAAATAATCAGCCAAAATTTGAAATGATTCTATACCATAATAATCATCGGCGTTTATCACAGCAAAAGGTTCCTTAATTGTATCCATACCCATTAAAACAGCATGGTTGGTTCCCCATGGTTTTTCTCTGCTTGTATCATAAGTAAAACCTTGAGGCACCTTTTCTACTTCTTGAAAAACAATCTCTGTAGGTATCACTCCATCGTACTTACTTAATACTTTTTCTTTAAACTCTTGCTCAAAACTGCGACGAATAACAAAAACTACTTTTCCAAAACCGGCTCTTAATGCATCATAAATCGAATAATCCATGATTGTTTCACCATTCGGACCAATTCCGTCTAATTGCTTTAATCCACCATAACGACTACCCATACCGGCAGCTAATACAAATAATGTAGGAGACATAAATCTATTGTTCAATATTCTAAAAAATAAAGGTGCAAAAATACAAAAAATAGTTGCTATTCAATCATTAATAATATTTAAATTCCGCCTTTTTATCAACTTATCAATTTACAAATAGCGCTTGTAAACTTTAGCAGTTTTATTTATCTTTATGCAATCTTTTTAAAACTAATATTACAAAGCATAATTTTATGGAGGAACAAAATCAATTATTACTGGATGTAACAAAAAAAGCGCAAATTTGGTTGAATGGAAACTATGATGCTAACACAAAAGATCAGGTAAAACAACTACTGGCTAACGAAGATAAAACGGACTTGATTGATGCTTTTTACAAAGATTTAGAATTTGGCACCGGTGGCTTGCGTGGTATTATGGGTGTAGGTACTAACCGCATGAATATTTATACTGTAGGTGCAGCTACCCAAGGTTTAGCCAATTATTTGAAGAAACAATTTTCAAGTATTGCTCAAATTTCTGTCGTAATTGGATACGATTGTCGCAATAATAGCCGACAATTTTCTGAAATTTCTGCCGATATATTTTCAGCTAATGGATTTAAGGTATATTTGTTTGATGATTTACGCCCAACACCCGAAATATCTTTTGCCATACGCGAATTGGGTTGCCAAAGTGGTATTGTAATTACAGCCAGTCATAACCCCAAAGAATATAATGGCTACAAAGCCTACTGGAATGATGGAGGACAGCTAGTACCACCACATGACGAAGACGTTATTAAAGAAGTAACTAAAATAAAATCGGTAGATGACATCAAATTTACCGGCAACAAAGCGTTAATTGAAATTATTGGCGAAGCAATTGACAAAAAGTTTATTTCCAAAATAAAAGGTATTACCCTATCTCCGGATTCTATTGCTCGCAATAAGGACATGAAAATTGTATACACTCCTATTCATGGTACCGGTGTGAAAATTATCCCTGCTTGTTTAAAAGATTTTGGTTTTACTAATATAATTAATGTGCCCGAACAAGATGTGGTTAGTGGCAACTTTCCTACTGTAGTTTCACCAAACCCCGAAGAACCTGCTGCTTTAGAAATGGCAGTTAAAAAAGCCATTGAAGTAAATGCCGATTTAGTAATGGCTTCCGACCCCGACGCCGACCGCGTAGGTATTGCGGTAAAAAACAACAAAGATGAATTTGTACTTATCAACGGAAACCAAACAGCCATGATGCTTACCTATTATTTGGCACGCCGTTGGAAAGAATTAGGTAAAGTAACCGGCAATGAATATATGGTAAAAACCATTGTAACTACCGAAGTTATCAAACAAATTGTGGAACGCAATGGCATTGAGTGTTTTGATGTATATACAGGATTTAAATGGATTGCCGCAGTAATGCGTGAAAACGAAGGCAAAAAAACCTATATTGGCGGTGGAGAAGAAAGCTACGGTTACCTTCCTGAAGATTTTGTACGAGACAAAGATGCGGTTTCTACCTGTGCCATCTTAGCCGAAATGGCGGCTTGGGCAAAAGATAATGGTATGAGCGTATTCGAATTGCTTCAAAGCATTTATGTTGAATATGGTTTCTCCAAAGAAAAAGGCATTTCTATTGTAAAAAAAGGAAAATCGGGTGCCGATGAAATTGCTCAAATGATGAAAGATTACCGCAAAAACCCTCCTGCTGAAATAGCAGGTTCGAAAGTAACCTTATACAAAGATTATGGCAACTTAAGCGGAATTGAAAATGGCAAGGCTATTAAAATATATATGCCTTTAACTGCTGATGTGTTGCAACTTTTTACTGCCGATGGCACAAAAATTTCTATTCGTCCTTCCGGAACTGAACCAAAAATTAAATTCTACATTGAAGTGCGTGGCGAAATGAAATCGGCAGCCGATTACGATGCGGCCAATGCCACTGCCGAAAGTAAAATCAACGCAGTACGTGCATCGTTGGGAATTTGATATTTGCTAAGTATAAAAGAATATACTATCAAGGCGATTCCTCACTTCGTTGCGAATGACAGGCGGTTTTAGTGTA
Organism: Paludibacteraceae bacterium; assembly: GCA_016938015.1. Lineage (GTDB taxonomy): Bacteria > Bacteroidota > Bacteroidia > Bacteroidales > Paludibacteraceae > JAFGVL01. The sequence continues at coordinate 2,151 of JAFGVL010000060.1, read as the reverse complement.
TAAAAGAAGGGAAGAACAGGGTGGCAAAGCCACCCTGTTCTTCCCTTCTCATTTTACGGAAATAGTGTCATTCCGAGCGCAGCGAGGAATCTCTTTGGATAAAGATTTTAAAGACATTTCCATATAGCATCGAAATCAAACAAACAAGGCTACCAACAATTTAAACAGTTATTTTTTAACTGTTTTCACAGCCACCCAATTATTTTTTTCTTCAAAAGAGACCATTTTCATTCCTAATTCATTAGCTTTAGCTTCAATAATTAGAATATCTTCTTTATAGAATCCACTCATATATAACTCAGCCCCACTTGATAAGCATGCTGTATAACTATGCATATCTGCTAATAAAATATTTCGATTGATATTGGCAAAAATTACATCAAAATGCAAACCTTTTAGCAACTCAGCTCCTCCTTGTTTTAATTCAATTTCATTGCAACCATTTAAAGCAATATTATCCAAGGCATTGTTGTAAGCCCATTCATCAATATCAATTCCAAGTACAGGCTTCGCTCCTTTCATAGCCCCCAAAATAGCTAATACGGCAGTGCCACAACCCATATCTAACAGTGCTTTTCCATGCAAATCCATGTGCAACATTGCTGCTAGCATTAAACTTGTAGTTTCATGATGACCGGTACCGAATGACATACGTGGATCAATTAATATATCATATTCGCAAACAGGTACTTGCGTATGAAATGAACTGCGAATAACACATTTATTTTCAATAACGATGGGTTCAAAATAATGCTTTTCCCACTCTTCGTTCCAATTTTGGGCTTTAACTAGTTTTAAATTATAGTTAATTTTTGCTTCTACAGGAAACCTTTCAAGTAATTCTTTTAGATTTTTTTCGTCATATACATTAATGGGGCAATAGGCTACAAGTCCGCTTTCTGAGGGTAAAAAACTTTCAAACCCAATAGCACCAAGTTCTGCCGAAAGCACATCTTGTACATATTCTTCATTCGGGAATAAACTAAATTCAATTTCTAAATAATCCATTTTATTAACAATTAAACATTTATGCTAAGAGTATTATACCGAGAAAATCTACCCTAATTTTATTATTTATAGCTGAATGAGAATGCTTCTTTCTTCATTCTTTTTCTGTATATTTGTAAAGTTCAAAGATAGATAAAATATAATTTGAAGAGAATTAAACTTTTTTTATTTGTATCAGTCTTACCCTAAAAATGGTATAGTGTTTGATTTGCATGCATTCATTAAATTTTAAATAAAGGAGAACAATATTATGAAAAATTACTTGTTTATACCCCTCATCTCCCTTATTACAGTTTTTAGCTACGGCCAAAAACAATTTGTGGACGATATTTATTTTAAACCCGGAGATCCGGAACCTTCGAAAGAAAAAAGGATTCAAAATAGATCCACTTTGAATCAACAAAATACAAACGAAGTATATAACAACAATGAAGAAGAAGTTGTTGTAGATACTGTTTTTTACACCAAAGCTAAACGCGATTCAAACGGTAATGTTAGTTCCTATGAAGAAGGTTATTACTTAGATACTACCCTAAATGTTGCCGAAAACGATTATAATGAAAATACTGACTATCAATACTCTAATCGTATACGTCGTTTTCATAATTCGAGTATAGTTTATTACGACGATTACGACTCGTATTATTGGGATTATCCGTATTATGGTTATAGTTACTACTACAGCCCTTATGGCTATTACAACCCATGGAGATATAACTATTGGGGATATCACTATCATTATTACCCTTCTTATTATTATTCTCCATACTATTATGGGTACTCTCCATATTATAATTACTACAGCGGGTATTACAATGGGTATTATTCAGGCTTGTACAGCAATTATACTACTAACCGAAATTATAACCGTACAGAAAATAGCAGAAGAAGTACTTACAGAGATTCAAACTACCGTTTTAACGGACGTTCAAGTGCTTCTGTTGCGCCATCAAACGGCACTAGAACAGGTACATATCGGAATAATAGTACAACCGGAATAAGCAGAAGCACAACGAACAACAGCACTCGTTCAACAACTAATAACATTAACCGTGGTAATACAAACTCAAGATCTACCGGCGTAACAAATAGTAATGGTAGAGGTACTACCCGAAATTCAAGTGGCACCTACAATAATAGTCG
>JAFGVL010000059.1 GCA_016938015.1 Paludibacteraceae bacterium | reverse complement strand
GCTAGTTTTAAAGGAACTTTTCGATCTGCAGCATTAATCGCATCTTTTGCCAACTGAAGTAAACCCCTACAACAAGGTACTTGCATAATTACAACGGTTAGTGTATTAATACTTGCCGTGTTTGCCAAAGCCGTGATTTTTTGCAAATACACATCCTGTCCGCTATCTAACTTCGGACAAGCAATAGCCAAGGCTTTCCCTTTTAAAAAACGAGCATGAAAATTACCCATCGCAAAAGCCACACAATCGGCTGCAATCACAACATCCGCATTTTTAAAATACGCAGCTGATGGATTTACCAAATGCAACTGTACCGGCCACTGCCTAAGTTCTGATGGAGCAATAACTGTGTTTGATGATGCAACAGTATTGTTGATTGGAATAAGTATTCTTTCCTGAGAACCGGGACAGCCCCCACCATGTGTATGTTTTTGATCCATTTGAATTGGTTTAAACGACTGATTACTACTAACGCCATGCACAACATCAAACACTTCTTTTAAGTTAAAAGGTAAATGAGCCTGAGCTTTTAAGCAATCTTCTCCTTCTTTCAGATAATCAAGTTCATTATGATCTTTTAAATGTTTTAAATGTGCAATTACCGTATTTTTTCCTTTTTCAATCATCAGCCTCATCACCTTTGCTTCGTCATAAGGTTCAGCCTCTCGCTTTTCAATACTAATAGCTCCCATAGGGCAATAACCAATACATGCACCTAAACCGTCGCACATTAAATCGCTAACTAAACGAGCTTTGTTATCAATAATTTGTAAAGCACCCTCGTGACAGTTAGGAATACATTCCCCACAACCATTGCACAAAGCTTCGTCTATTTTTACCATTTCTCTTACCATACACCATATTTATATTTAAGTACTTTTATTCCTATTTAAACTGAAAAAATAAACTGATAATACTATCAGTTATAAAACTAGATTACAAATAACTAGCAATCGTCCTACTTTCAAGGTATTCGATAGCTTGTTTGGTCATTTGTTGGGTTAAATTATTAAATAAACACTTTTCAAAAGCACAAATTTCATGATCTAACGGACAATTGGATATTTCAATTTTTCCTTCGATACATTCATAAATTTGCAACAAATTAATATCTTCGGGTTTCTTTTTCAATACAAAACCACCACTAGGCCCACGTGTTGAAGTTAAATAGTTTTCTTTAACCAATCGTTGCAACACTTTAGCAATATGGTGTCTGGAAGAACCTGTTTTATCAGATATTGCTTGTACATTCAACCCATCGGTTGAACGAGCAATTAACACCATAGCATGTAAACCAATGGTTGAAGCTTCTGATAAAGAAATAATTTTTGCCATGAAACTCTATTTAAGTAATCAAGTGCCAAAATTACTAATAAAAATTTTATTTTCCAAACAGATATGGGAATTATTTTATACGTTCCCCTTTTTTATTAATAAAATACAAGGCTCCATATCGAGTAACACGTGCTTTTCCTTTCATAAAATTTCCTGCAGCAGAATAATCGCCGGTAATAATAACCGTTCCTGTTGTATCTATATAACTAAAAAACATCGGTTCCCCTTTTCCAACTGCTGCCAATCCTTCACTATAAGGATTCATCATATCATATTCAAAAGCGGTTATTTGTTTGCCTGATTTATTAATAAAAGCCTTTTTACCATTTAATTCTACAATTGCAAAACCATCATAAAAAAACTCTGCGGCTTCATATTTGGTAGGTATAATCAATTTACCGTTTTCGTTGATATAACCCCATTTACCTCCATTTACAAAATAATCATTAGTATATTCTGCGTCGAAACCCACTTTTCCTCCAACATTTACGGCAGCTAAGCCTTCTGAAAATGGATAAACAAAAGCATATTTACAAGCAATAACCACTTTATCGTTGGCATTTTTAAAACCGTATAACCCCGTTTTTGGATCTTTATACGAATTTAAAGCTGATTGTTGAGTATTAGTCTTAAGCGATTGACTTGACAAAAAAGTTTGAGCTGAGTTTTTTACTGAAATCAACAAGAAAACAAACAATAAAAATGTTGAAGCGATGCGTTTCATAAATTGTATTTTATATAAATAAAAGTTTAGTTTTTATAAAGATAGATAAACGAAAATAATGCCAAAAAAAATGTCGTACAGAATTTCTCTATACGACATTTATACTACTATTTAGGTTGGCAAATCTAAATCATTTTAGTCTTTCAATTTCGCTACTAAAAATTCTCTGTTTAAACGAGCGATATGTGAAATTGAAATATTTTTTGGGCATTCTGCTTCACAAGCACCTGTATTTGTACAATTACCAAATCCAAGTTCATCCATTTTAGCTACCATAGCCTTTGCACGAGCAGCTGTTTCCACCTTACCTTGAGGCAACAAAGCTAACTGACTCACTTTTGCAGCAACAAATAACATTGCTGAACCATTTTTACATGCAGCCGCACATGCACCACATCCAATACATGAAGCAGCATCCATAGCCTCATCGGCAATAGGTTTTCCAATTGGAATAGCGTTTGCATCAGGTACCCCACCGGTATTTACTGACACATACCCTCCTGCTTGAATAATTTGATCGTAGGCATTACGGTTTACCATCAAATCTTTTATTACAGGAAATGCACGCGAACGCCATGGCTCAACGGTAATGGTCTCGCCATCTTTAAATTTACGCATATGTAACTGACAAGTTGTTACATCATCATCGGGTCCATGTGGACGACCATTAATGTATAACGAACACATACCGCAAATACCTTCACGGCAATCGTGATCAAAAGCAATAGGTTCTTTACGTTCTGAAATTAACTGTTCATTCAATATATCCAGCATCTCCAAAAAAGAAGTATCTGTTGATATATTATCCAGTTTGTAGGTTTCAAAAGCTCCTTTTGATTTAGCATCCTTTTGACGCCATACTCTTAGCTTTATATTGATTAATTTTTCCATAAATTTTTTCTATAAATTTTAAAAAGACATTACTACGATTTATAATTCCGTTGTTGACGTTGAACAAATTCATATTCAAGTGGTTCTGTAATCAATTCGGGCTCTTTACCTTCTCCTGAATATTTCCAACAAGCAGCATAAGAAAACTTATCATCTTGACGAAGAGCTTCACCCTCTTCAGTTTGATATTCTTCTCTAAAATGTCCCCCACATGATTCTTCTCGATTTAACGCATCCATCGCCATTAATTCACCTATTTCTATAAAATCAGCTAAACGCAAGGCCTTTTCTAATTCTACGTTTAAATCAGTACTTTGACCCGGAACAAACACATTTGACCAAAATTCCTTTCTAATTTCTTTAATACGAATTAAAGCTTTCTCAAGAGTTTCTTTGGTACGTCCCATACCTACAAAATCCCACATAACCAAACCTAATTCTTTATGTATAGAATCGACTGATCGCTTACCTTTAATTGCCATTATTTTTTCTATTTTATCTTGAACTGCTTTTTCGGCAGCATCAAATTCAGCAGCATCGGTACTGATGCGAGGAACACGAATTTGGTCGGATAAATAATTTTGAATAGTGTATGGAAGCACAAAATAGCCATCGGCCAAACCTTGCATTAAAGCAGACGCTCCTAAGCGGTTTGCTCCATGATCGGAAAAATTAGCTTCACCAATAGCATATAAACCGGGAATAGAAGTTTGTAATTCATAATCCACCCAAATACCACCCATAGTATAGTGTATGGCAGGATAAATCATCATTGGCGTTTCGTATGGATTTTCATCTACAATCTTTTCATACATTTGAAATAAATTCCCGTATCGCTCTTCAACCACCGATTGACCTAAGCGTTCAATAGAACTGGAAAAATCTAAATAAACAGCCAATCCGGTAGCTCCAACACCAAATCCTGCATCACATCTTTCTTTGGCTGCTCTAGAAGCAACATCACGAGGCACCAAGTTTCCAAAAGCAGGATAACGACGTTCCAAGTAATAATCTCTATCTTCTTCGGCAATTTGTGTAGGTTTTAATTTACCTGCACGAATAGCTTCGGCATCTTCTTTTTTCTTTGGCACCCATATACGTCCATCGTTACGTAACGATTCTGACATCAATGTTAATTTTGATTGAAACTCTCCGTGTACGGGGATACAAGTTGGGTGAATTTGCGCATAACAAGGATTGGCAAAATAGGCTCCTTTTTTATACGCTTGAATAGCAGCCGAGCAGTTTGAACCCATTGCGTTGGTAGACAAAAAGAAAGCATTTCCGTAACCACCGGTACCTAACACTACTGCATGAGCAAAAAACCGTTCAATTTTTCCGGTAATTAAATTTCTGGCAATAATACCGCGAGCACGCCCTTCGATAATAACTACATCCAACATTTCGTAACGACTGTAGATTTTAACCGAGCCTTTCTTAATTTGTCGACTCAAAGCTGAATAAGCACCCAACAATAACTGTTGACCGGTTTGACCTTTAGCATAAAAAGTACGTGATACTTGTGCACCACCAAAAGAACGATTATCTAACAAGCCACCGTATTCTCTTGCAAAAGGCACGCCTTGTGCCACACATTGGTCGATAATTGAATTAGACACTTCTGCCAAACGATATACATTAGCTTCTCGCGCACGATAATCTCCACCTTTCAGCGTATCGTAAAATAAACGATAAACAGAATCACCATCATTTGGATAGTTTTTAGCTGCATTAATACCTCCTTGAGCGGCAATAGAGTGTGCTCTACGTGGAGAATCTTGAATACAGAAATTCAACACATTAAAACCCAATTCGCCAAGAGAAGCGGCTGCCGAAGCTCCTGCCAAACCGGTACCTACCACAATAATATCTAAACGGCGTTTGTTAGCCGGATTTACTAATTTTTGATGTGCTTTATAATTACTCCACTTTTCAGCTAAAGGGCCTTGTGGAATTTTTACATCAATTGTTATTTTAGCCATATATATTTTTTTTTAATTATATAAATAAAGATTAACAAGCAACATGCAAGCATTTATCAAAACCCAGTAAGAAAAAAGCAGTAATAACAGTAAAACCTAAACAAATAATTGTAGCCAAAACAATACCTATCCATTTTAAACGATTAAACCATACACTATTGTTTAAGCCAACTGTATGAAGAGCACTCCAAAAACCATGTGTTAAATGAAACCATAAAGCCCCGTACCAAAGAATATACAATACTCCAATTACCGGATTACGGAATTGCATTGCAACTAACTCATAAGCGTCTTTTGCTTCAACAGGAGTACCTCCAATAAAATGTTGCAATTGCATTTTTGCCCAAAAATGAGCCAAATGTAAGCCAATAAAGCCAAGCACAATAGCTCCTAACACCAACATGTTTTTGGATGCCCATGATGTTGTTTCTGAATTTTTACCAGAAGCATACGCAACATCTCCACGAGCTTTCATGTTTTGATAACTCAACCAAAGAGCATACAATATATGCACCACAAAACCAGCTGCCAAAACAGGCACCATTATTAATATAATGGGTAATTCCATAAATTCGCAACCAGCCTGAAAAGCTTCAGGGCCAAACAATAATAACGAATTGATAGTAAGATGTACCAGCAAAAAAACTATCAAAAACAAACCGGAAACACTCATAATGAGTTTCCTTCCAATAGACGAATTAATAATAAATAGATTCATACTTATTTATATTGACTTTTAAAATTAAAAATATTTACATTAAAAAATTAAGCAACAAAATTAGATTAAAACAAGTTTCAAAACAAGTTTATAAAGATATTTTTATAACAAAGAACTGTATGCTTCCAAAAGATGCTTTAATAAATTGCATGATTGATAATTATAGTTTTTATACCTAATAAGTTTATTTTCATAAATTAGGGTTATATTTGTAATTTAAAAATGAAAGCAAAACAACCATGAAACTCTTTCACTACACTACTTTAATCATACTATTACATTGTATTTCTTTCGCTAATTACACCTTCAGCCAATCGCCAAAAACGACAACTGAGAAATCAAAAAAAACCACTGTAAACAAAAATTGCGGTTGTCCCTACGACGATATTGAGTTAGATGACACTTTTTATGACGAACCTCTTTTTAATGCAGATATCAAACCCTCTTTTGTTGGAGGTAACGAAGCTCTTAAAAAATAT
>JAFGVL010000001.1 GCA_016938015.1 Paludibacteraceae bacterium | reverse complement strand
GTAGCAAATATTTGCGAAGGCGAAAGTTATACGTTGGGTGGTGTTGCATATAACAAAACAGGCAATTATACAGCGCATTTAATCAATAAAGAGGGCTGTGATAGTACCGCAAATTTACAGTTAACGGTATATCAACCCAAACAAATTTCCATTTCGGAAGAAATGTGTGATGGACAAGTGCGTTCGTTTGGCAGTCAGTCTTTAACCGGTACCGGTATTTATTCCAATCATTTTCTTACTACATATGGTTGTGATAGTGCTGTTACATTAAGTTTAACGGTAAAGCCTACTTATTTGATTTACCGCAATAAAAGTATGTTATATGGAGAAACGGATACAATCAACGGAAATATATATGACAAAGAAGGTGTGTATAGAGATGTGTTTGTGGCTGCAAATGGTTGCGATAGTACCATTGTTTCCTCCATTAAAATAGTACGCTCGCTTTGTCCAAAAATAATTGTCCCTCCTTTTTTCACCCCTAATGGAGATGGGAATAACGATTTTCTGGAAATCGAAAATATCAATTGTTATTTGCGTTCAAGAGTCAATATATTTGACCGTTACGGAAAACTTTTAGTTAACTATTCCGGTTTAGATTTAGGTTGGGATGGTCGGTATTTAGGAAATCCCATGCCATCAACAGATTACTGGTATGAAATAATTTTACCCGAAACGGGAGAACGCTTTGTAGGTCATTTTATTTTAAAAAGATAATCCTTCTATTACTTTATTTTGTTTTAATACAAGTAGGTTATTTGATTTCGACTCATTTTTATTTGATTTATTTATAAAAACAACAATAATAATTACAAATCATTACTTTTTGCTCTGATAAAACGTCAGTTTTATTTTGTGATTAAAAAAAAAGACTTAACTTTGCACTAGAATTTAAAAAACATGAATACAAGATTTACATACATTCTTCTTCTAGGTATTATTATTCTCTTGGGTAAAATCAAGCAGAAGTGAGGTTGGTATGTAACAATTTTGAATTGTAAATAAAATAGAAAAGCCTTTCTCCTTCAAAAGTGAAAGGCTTTTTCGTATTAAATCAGTTATTTTTTATAATTTTGAACCTTTAAAAAAATCGAGGTATGTCTGACAAATTATTTATTTTCGATACCACCTTACGAGATGGTGAACAAGTACCCGGATGTCAATTAAACACAGTTGAGAAAATTCAAGTAGCACAGTCTTTAGAAGCCTTAGGTGTAGATATTATCGAAGCGGGGTTTCCTGTTTCAAGTCCCGGCGATTTTAATTCGGTAGTTGAAATATCTAAAGCTGTTACCTGGCCTACTATATGTGCTCTTACTCGTGGAGTACAAAAAGATATTGATGTAGCGGCCGAAGCTCTTGAGTTTGCAAAACGCAAACGTATACATACCGGCATTGGAACTTCTGATTATCACATTAAGTATAAATTTAATTCTACACGCGAAGAAATAATAGAACGTGCTGTGGCTGCCGTAAAGCATGCTAAGAGGTATGTTGAAGATGTGGAGTTTTATTGTGAAGATGCCGGTAGAACCGAAAACGAATACTTGGCCAAAGTGGTGGAAGCGGTTATTAAAGCAGGAGCTACGGTAGTAAATATTCCTGATACCACAGGTTATTGTATGCCTCATGAATACGGCGAAAAAATAAAATTCTTGATGGAAAATGTGAAAGGAGTGCACAATGCAATTCTTTCTACCCATTGCCACAACGATTTGGGTATGGCAACAGCTAATTCTTTAGCGGGTGTGTTAAATGGTGCTCGTCAGGTTGAAGTGACAATTAATGGAATTGGCGAACGAGCTGGAAATACAGCTATGGAAGAAGTGGTAATGGCTTTGCGTAGTCATAAAGAATATGGTATAGATACCAATATTAACGCCAAGTTAATTACTGAAACCAGTCGTATGGTTTCCAGTATGATGAACATGCCTGTTCAGCCAAACAAAGCTATTGTTGGTAGAAATGCTTTTGCTCATTCTTCGGGTATACACCAGGATGGCGTATTGAAAAACCGTGAAAGTTATGAAATTATCGATCCTAAAGATGTAGGTATTGACGAAAACTCTATTGTATTAACAGCTCGTAGTGGTCGTGCAGCCTTAAAACATCGCTTAAGTTTGTTGGGCGTAGAATTAGATCAAAAGAAATTAGATAAAGTGTACGAAGATTTTTTGAAATTAGCGGATAATAAAAAAGACTTTACCGATGATGATGTGTTGATGTTGGTTGATAAAGAAAGAGTATCGGCTCACCGAATAAAATTAGATTATCTTCAAGTTACTGCAGGTGTTGGTATTAAGCCGGTAGCTAGTATTTGTTTGGATATTGCAGGAGAAAAATTTGAAGCAACAGCATCAGGAAATGGCCCTGTAGATGCTTCAATTAAAGCGTTGAAGAAAATTATTAACCGAGAAATGGTTTTAAAAGATTTCTTGATTCAGGCCATAAATAAAGGAAGCGATGATTTTTGTAAAGTGCATCAACAAATTGAGTGTGATGGAAATATATATTTTGGATTTGCAGCTAATACAGATATTGTTGCAGCTTCGGTTCAAGCTTATATTGATGCAATAAATAAGTTTGTAAAGTAAAAGTGCCAATTAAAGAAATAAAATATAATTTATAACATATAAAAAATGGGAAAAACATTATTTGATAAAATTTGGGATGCGCATGTGGTTACTGCGGTTGAAGATGGCCCAACACAATTGTATATCGACAGACATTTTTGTCATGAGGTTACCAGTCCGCAAGCATTCGACGGCCTTCGAAAAAGAGGCTTAAAAGTGTTTCGGCCGGAAAAAACAACTTTGTCGCCCGATCATAACATTCCTACTTTGAACCAAGAAAAGCCGATTGCTGATCCGGTTTCGAAGTTTCAAGTAGATACCTTGACTAAAAATGCGCAAGATTTTGGCTTGACTTTATATGGTTTGGGTCACGAAAAAAATGGAATTATTCATGTTATCGGACCCGAAAACGGTTTAACGCAACCCGGGATGACTATTGTTTGTGGCGATTCGCACACTTCTACTCATGGTGCTTTTGGGGCTATTGCTTTTGGTATTGGAACTTCGGAAGTAGAAATGGTATTAGCTTCGCAATGTATTTTGCAACCACGTCCAAAAACCATGCGTATTAATTTTGAGGGAAAACTTCAAAATGCCGTTACAGCAAAAGATCTTGCTTTGTATATGATTGCAGAGCTGACAACCGGTGGTGCAACCGGCTATTTTGTGGAATATGCAGGCGAAGCTATTCGTAATTTAAGCATGGAAGAACGAATGACTCTGTGTAATTTAAGCATAGAAATGGGTGCTCGTGGAGGAATGATTGCTCCGGATCAGGTAACATTTGATTATGTAAAAGGACGTGAGTTTGCTCCTAAAGGAGAGGCATGGGAGAAGGCTTTGGCATATTGGAAAACATTGAAATCGGACAACGATGCAATATTTGATAGAGAAATTACTTTTGATGCTTCAGCCATACAGCCAATGATTACCTATGGTACAAATCCGGGAATGGGTATGGCTATTAATGGTACTATTCCAACTCTCGATGCTATCGATGAAGCTAGTCGCATTTCTTTTCAAAATGCCATGAAATATATGGGCTTTTCTGCCGGCGAAAAAATAGAAGGAAAACAAATTGATTATGTGTTTTTAGGTAGTTGTACTAATGGGCGTATCGAAGATTTTCGTCAGTTTGCTGCTGCAGTTAAAGGAAAAATGAAAGCGGATAATGTAACAGCTTGGTTGGTACCCGGTTCGTGGATGGTTGAAAAACAAATCAAGGCCGAAGGTATTGATAAAATATTAGTAGAAGCAGGTTTTGAATTGCGTCAACCCGGCTGTTCTGCTTGTTTAGCAATGAACGAAGATAAAGTGCCGGCAGGAAAATATGCCGTATCAACTTCAAATAGAAATTTTGAAGGGCGTCAAGGTCCGGGTGCCCGCACTTTATTGGCTAGTCCATTGGTAGCAGCAGCGGCAGCAGTTACCGGAAAAATCACGGATCCAAGAAACATATAATAGGAACTCAATTTAGATTCTTGAACACAAATAACACAAATGATAAAATCTAAAGAAATTGTATCTAAAGATTTAGTCGATGAGATTTTATCATCCTTTTATTTAGTTTATAATGATTTGGGTTATGGTTTTCTAGAAAAGGTGTATAAAAATGCGCTTTATTTTGCACTTATAGATAATGGTTTGAAATGTGAGACGGAAATGCCTATCAACGTCTATCATAATGCTAGAGTTGTTGGAGAATATCGCACTGATATTTTAGTCGAAAATTCAATAATTCTTGAATTAAAAACATGTGAGAATATTAATGAGGCTCATGAGCTACAATTAATAAATTATTTAAAGGCAACTAAAATTGAAGTGGGTTACGTTTTGAATTTTGGTAAAAAGCCTGAATTCTCTCGTAAAATTTTTAGTAATGAAAGAAAAAATATAAAATAATAACGTGTAGACGCATTGTAATGTAATTTTTTAATTCGTGAAGATTTGCGTTTTTTTGCGTCATTTGCGTTCAAATATTAAAATTATGGAAAAATTCAAAACAATAACATCAACCTTTGTTCCACTTCCTATCGAGAATGTGGATACTGATCAAATTATCCCTGCGCGTTTCTTAAAAGCTACAACCAAGGATGGTTTTGGAAATAATTTATTTGCCGATTGGCGGTATGATAAAGCCGGAAATCCGATTACTGATTTTGTGCTAAATAACCCTACCTATAGTGGTGAAGTGTTGGTTGCAGGAAAAAATTTCGGAAGTGGTTCCAGTCGCGAACATGCTGCTTGGGCAGTAGCCGGTTATGGATTTAAAGTGGTTGTTTCGAGCTTTTTTGCCGATATATTTAAAGGCAACGCTTTAAATAATGGAGTGCTACCCGTGGTTGTTTCAGAAAGTTTTTTAGCTGATTTGTTTGCCGAAGTAAATGCTGATCCTAAAACAACTGTAACGGTTGATTTAGAAAATCAAACAATTACCGATAACAAAAGTGGAAAGAAAGAAACATTCCAAATAAATGCGTATAAGAAAAATTGTTTGTTAAACGGATACGATGATATCGATTTCCTTTTAAGTAATAAAGACAAGATTGAAGCTTGGGAAAAAAATAATTAGCCAATTGCTGATTTTTTTTTCAGATTAGTAGAATTTTTTAGTTCGAATTCATTCGCTTATTGGCAAATTAGCCAATTGGCACATTAATTTGTGTTATGATAGAAATAGTAGATACCACCTTACGTGACGGAGAACAAACCTCCGGAGTTTCATTTTCGGCAAAGGAAAAATTGAGTGTTGCTCGTTTGCTGATAGAAGAATTACACGTTGATAGAATTGAAGTGGCTTCAGCTAGAGTTTCGGAAGGAGAATTTGAAGGAGTTAAAAATATTGCCTCTTGGGCTACTGAAAAAGGCTGTATCGATAAGGTGGAGGTGCTTGGGTTTATTGATGGAGGTATCTCGTTAGAATGGATTAAAAGAGCCGGCTGCAAGGTGCTTAATTTATTAGCAAAAGGATCTCTTAATCACTTAACACATCAGTTAAAAAGAACACCCGAACAGCATGTTGCCGACATCAAAAAAGAGCTGGAGTCTGCCTCAAAATTAGGCATTACAGTTAATTTGTATTTAGAAGATTGGTCGAATGGAATGCTTCATTCTCCCGATTATGTGTTGTTTTTGGTAAAAAACTTAGCCGATTCGGGCATTAAACGATTTATGTTACCCGATACTTTAGGTATACTTAACCCTTCTCAAACCCATGAGTTTTGTAAAAAGATGGTGGATGAATTCCCAGCTTTACATTTTGATTTTCATCCACATAACGATTACGATTTAGCTGCAGCTAATGTTTTTTATGCGGTTCAGGCGGGAATTCAAGGAATACATACTACCATAAACGGATTGGGAGAAAGAGCCGGAAATGTTCCTGTTTCGAGTGTTCTAGCTATTTTACACGATCAATTACATGTAAAAACTTCTTTGAAAGAAGATAAAATAACATCCGTTAGTAAAATTGTAGAAAGTTATTCGGGTATTAGAATATCTCCAAATAAACCTGTTATAGGTGATAATGTGTTTACACAGGTGGCAGGAATACATGCCGATGGCGACAATAAACGTAACTTGTATTACAACGACTTATTGCCCGAACGTTTTGGCCGTACGCGTGAATATGCATTAGGAAAATCTTCCGGCAAAGCAAATATTAAAAAAAATCTCGAAGCAATGGGTATTGTGCTCGATGATGAATCGTTGAAAAAAGTTACTGCTCGTATTATTGAACTGGGTGATAAAAAAGAAATTGTTAGTCAGGAAGATTTGCCGTATATAATTTCAGATGTGTTAGGATACGATAATAAAGACCAAGGAATTCATTTACTAAATTATTCGTTAACATCGTCGCACGGATTATATCCAACAGCGACCTTGAAAATAGAATTAAAAAATCAAATTTATCAAGAAACCGCTTGGGGTAATGGTCAATACGATGCTTTTATGAAAGCCTTGCGAAAAATTTATAAAAACCTTGATAAAGAGTTTCCTGTATTGGTAAATTATTCGGTTACAATACCCCCCGGAGGTAGAACTGATGCGTTTGTACAGACAATAATATCGTGGAAACACAAAGATAAACTTTTTAGAACTACCGGTTTAGCTGGCGATCAGACTGAAGCAGCAATTATTGCCACTATGAAAATGTTAAACATAATACAAGAAAAGTAGTAATGGAAGAACAAATGCATAAACAGCTTACTATTGCTTTGGTTGCTCACGATAGTAGAAAAGTAGATATGGCTGATTGGGCGGTTTTCAATGCTGCAGTTTTATCGCAACACAAGTTGGTGTGTACAGGTACAACAGGAGGATTAATTAAAAATGCCTTAGAAGAAAAAGGATACAAAGTAGATATAACCTGTATGAACTCCGGACCATTGGGAGGAGATGCAGAAATTGCAGCTTTAGTTGTTCGCAGAAAAATTGATTTGGCTATTTTTTTAATTGACGACTTAAGTCCTCAGCCACATGAAGCAGATATTCAAATGCTTTTGCGTCAGTGTAGAATTCATAATATTCCAATTGCGTGTAATCGTTATAGTGCCGACTTAATGATAACAAGTACTTTGTGGGATAATGATGATTATGTACCTTTGGAACCTCGTTACATTCCTTTTGAGAGAAAATAGAAATTAAATATAAATGTTAACCAGTAAATTTTAAAAGATGAAATTAAACATTGCCGTTTTACCCGGCGACGGAATTGGTCCTGAGATAATAAAACAAGCCTTGGATGTAACAAAAGCTGTTTGTGATAAATTTGGTCATGAATTAACGTATAAAGAAGGAATTGTTGGGGCTTGTGCAATCGATAAATTAAATAATCCCTATCCTGACGAAACCCATGAATTGTGTATGGCTTCGGATGCGGTTCTTTTTGGAGCTATTGGCGATCCTCGTTTTGATAATAACCCTTCTGCAAAAATACGTCCTGAACAAGGACTGTTGGCTATGCGTAAAAAATTGGGTTTGTATGCCAATATTCGTCCTGTAACTACTTTTCCATCACTAATAGAAAAATCACCACTACGTGCCGATTTAATTCAAGGAGCTGATTTTATGTGTATTCGTGAATTAACCGGAGGGTTGTACTTTGGTAAACCACAAGGGCGTTCAGAAGATGGTAATACGGCTGTTGATACCTGCGTTTATACGCGCGAAGAAATTGAACGTATCATTCATTTAGCCTATAAATATGCTGCAAAACGCCGTAAAAAAGTAACCATTGTAGATAAGGCTAATGTGTTGGAAACCTCACGTTTATGGCGTCAAATAGGTCAGGAGATACAAAAACAATATCCTGATATTGAAACAGAATATATGTTTGTTGACAATGCTGCCATGCGTATTATTCAATGGCCTAAGAGTTTTGACGTAATGGTTACCGAAAATATGTTTGGCGATATTTTAACCGATGAGGCTTCTGTAATTACAGGTTCGTTGGGTATGTTGCCATCAGCTTCAGTAGGTATCCACACTTCAGTGTTTGAACCAATTCACGGTTCTTATCCACAAGCAGCAGGTAAAGATATAGCCAATCCGTTAGCAACTATTCTTTCGGCAGCCTTAATGTTTGAATATGCTTTTGGTTTAATGGAGGAAGGAAGAGTTATTCGTAATGCAGTAACCGCCTCTATGGAAGCCGAAGTAGTAACCGAGGATATTGCCGGTGAAGGAATTAAGGCTTACAAAACAAGCGAAGTAGGAAAGTGGATTGTGGATTATATTAAAGAATAAAAGCGTAAAAAATTTATTGATATAGAGAGAGGGGGTAATTAAAGTTACCCCCTCTATTGTTTATTAACGATGTGGAATACCTTTGAAAGGTAGTCGGCATTTTTGTATAAGATTAATACGATCTTGCAAAAATAACTCTTTGAGCCGAAGGTTTTCCGGTTACCATACACTTGCCCGGAGTTTTATCTCCATCTAACGGAATGCAACGGATTGTTGCTTTTGTATCGGTTTTGATTTTTTCTTCTGTTTCGGTAGTGCCATCCCAGTGACATAATAAAAAACCGCCTTTTTCAATTTCAATTTTAAATTCTTCATAACTATTTACTTCTCGAGTTACTGAAGCACGGTAATCGAAGGCTTTTTTGTAAATAGTGGTTTGAATATCATTTAATAAGGTTTGAATGTATGTCTCAACTCCTTCTATACTTACGGTTTCTTTTGTTAATGTATCTCTACGAGCTACTTCTATTGTGCCGTTTTCGAGGTCGCGCGCGCCAATAGCCAAACGTACCGGTACGCCTTTTAATTCGTATTCGGCAAATTTCCATCCCGGTTTGCGGGTATCGCTATCATCGTATTTAACGCTGATACTCAAGGTTTTTAGTTTTGAAATCAATTCTTTAACACGGATACTAATTTGTGTAAGTTGTTCTTCACCCTTGTAAATAGGTACTATAACTACTTGGAAAGGGGCTAATTTTGGTGGTAATACCAATCCGTTGTCGTCGGAGTGAGACATGATAAGTGCACCCATTAAACGGGTAGAAACACCCCATGAGCTAGCCCATACATAATCTTCGCCACCTTCTTTGGTTTGAAATTTTACATCAAAAGCTTTTGCAAAGTTTTGACCTAAAAAATGCGATGTCCCGGCTTGTAAAGCTTTCCCGTCTTGCATCAAAGCTTCAATACAATAGGTTTCAAGTGCTCCGGCAAAGCGTTCGTTAGCCGATTTTATTCCTTTTATTACCGGCATAGCCATAAAATTTTCGGCAAATTCAGCGTAAACACCCAACATTTTTTCGGTTTCTTCAAGGGCTTCTTCTTTGGTTGCATGAGCAGTGTGCCCTTCTTGCCAAAGGAATTCGGCTGTACGAAGGAATAAGCGTGTACGCATTTCCCATCTTACCACATTAGCCCATTGATTTACTAAAATGGGTAGGTCGCGGTAGGATTGAATCCAGTTTTTATAGGTGCTCCAAATGATGGTTTCGGAAGTAGGTCTAACAATGAGTTCTTCTTCCAACTTCGCTTCCGGGTCAACAATTACACTTTTTCCATCGGCACTATTTTTAAGTCGATAATGTGTAACTACGGCACATTCTTTCGCAAAACCTTCTACATGAGCAGCTTCTTTACTTAGAAAAGATTTTGGAATAAATAACGGAAAATAAGCATTCGAATGACCTGTTTCTTTAAACATACGGTCGAGTTCCCCCTGAATTTTTTCCCAAATCGCATAACCGTATGGTTTAATCACCATACAACCTCTAACTGCTGAGTTTTCGGCTAAATCTGCTTTTAATACGAGATCGTTGTACCATTGTGCGTAATTTTCGCTACGAGAAGAAAGTTCTTTTGCCATACTAATATTCTTTTTTCAATCGGATGCAAAGATAGAGAGAAATTTTTCGTTTTGATAATTTGATTTTTACTATTTTTCTTTCTTGCTTAAAATTGATTGTAATAGAAATAGGTTATTATCTAATTTTTAAGTGAGATAAATGTATAAAAATTACTCTATGTAATTAAGTTGAATTTTATTTTCTTGGAAAAATCAATGCGGATTTTATTAATAGTTTTATTTCTTTCTAAAAACTTTTGTTAATGGATAGATTTATTTTAAAAAATAATTAGAATAACAGCAATATACCATAGTTTTTTTATAATTTTGGCACACTTTTTTTAGTTGGATTTTTATAAAAAATTTCAACTAACTAACTTACATTTATTATATTTTTACAATTTAAGTTATTTACATGCTTCATTTTTTATAAAATGTATATTAATAATTAAAAAAATGAAAAATAAGTATATCGATTTAATTGAGCAAACATTTGAATTTCCGAATGATGAATTTTCACTGGAAGAGAATGAGTTGTCTTGGTTTGGAGTTCCATTAATGGATATAATTAAACAATATGGAACTCCTTTGCGTATAGCTTACATGCCAAAAGTTGGTATGAACATACAAAAGGCACGTCGGATGTTTAATGTGGCTATGGCAAAGGTTGATTATAATGCGGATTACCATTATTGCTATTGTACTAAGAGTTCACATTTCTCTTTTGTGATGGAAGAGGTGTTGAAAAATGGGGTGCATGTGGAAACTTCTTCGGCATTTGATATCAATTTATTGGAGACTTTGTTTGAAACCGGTCATCTTAAGAAAGATACTTATGTGGTATGTAATGGGTTTAAAAGACCACAATATGTTGAAAATATTCAGAACCTAATGAATTTAGGCTTTAATAATGTAATCCCTGTATTGGACAATAAGTTTGAATTGGACTTGTTGTTGCAAGATTTTGAAAAGCCTTTTCAAATAGGAATTCGAATTGCAGCAGAAGAAGAACCCAAATTTGCTTTTTATACTTCCCGTTTGGGTATCCGTTACAGCGACATTATTCCTTATTATAAGAAACAAATTAAAACCAATAAACAAGTGAGTTTGAAAATGCTTCACTTTTTTATAAATACGGGTATAAAAGATACTTCTTATTATTGGAATGAGTTAACCAAAGCAGTTAACTTGTATTGTGAATTACGTAAAATTTGTCCGGAATTAGATAGTTTAAATATTGGAGGAGGATTTCCTATTCAAGCTCATTTAGATTTTGAATATGATTATGAATATATGGCTGAGGAGATTGTTGCTCAAATTAAAAATATTTGTATTCAGAATGGAGTTCCTGAACCAAATATTTTCACGGAATTTGGTTCTTATACTGTAGGAGAAAGTGGTGCCATGCTTTATTCAATTGTTAATCAGAAGCAGCAAAACGATAGAGAGTTGTGGAATATGATTGATAGTTCGTTTATGACTACCTTGCCCGATACTTGGGCTATTAATCAACGGTTTCCTTTTTTACCAATTAATAATTGGGATATTGAATATGAAAGGGTTCATTTAGGAGGGTTAACTTGCGATAGTGAAGATTTTTACAATGCTGAAGCTCATTCTAATGCTATATTTTTACCCAAAATTCAAGAAGAAGGAGAACAGTATATAGGATTCTTTCATTGTGGTGCTTATCAAGAATCGTTAGGTGGTTTTGGAGGTATTCAACACTGTTTGTTACCGGCTCCAAAATTAGTTGTAATAGATAGAGATGAAGAAGGAGAGTGGTATACTAAACTTTTTGCTAAAGAACAAAGTTATAAATCAATGTTAAAAATTTTGGGTTATTAATTAGCTTTTGCTACTAACAAACCGATAATTTATGTTAAAAAGACAATTACTTTTTAGTAGTTGTCTTTTTTTTATTTTTTATCTCTTTTTATATGTGCTTACAGTAAAATGTAGTTTCTTTGTTGATAACTATATTTCATATGATATTTATTTAAGTGTATGATAAACAATATGATAAAAAATATAAAATATGCTTCTGGTAGTTTTGGAATAATTAATAAAAATACATAAAAGTATGTTGCTATTATTTAGATTTTGTCTAAATTAAGTTATTTTCTTTAAAAGACGTGAAACTTTTTTGTAGCAAGTATTTAACCGTTTTTAAGTAAATTGATAATAATTATTCCAAATACCTTTAACTGCTTTATAGTCAGTAGTTCATGTATTATACGGATAGAGTTAACTATTAGATAATCAAATAGTTGTATTAATGTGCTGAGAATAAGAGCAATAAAAAATATCTAAATTAACAAGTAAAAATTAGTTTTTTTATGAGAAAAATCTTTTTCATTTTTGCATACAAGAAAACATACGAAGACTATCAACTTTATAAAATTTTTCAATAATGAGTCATGTTAAATTGTGGAATCAATGCCTTAAAGTAATCAAGGATAACGTAAGTGATGTAGCCTACGACACATGGTTTACACCTATTGTTCCTCTTGCTTACAAGGATAATCAGTTCGTTCTACAAGTACCCAGTCAGTTTTTCTATGAATATATAGAAGAAAAATACATCGATTTGTTGCAAAAAACATTGTATCGTGAAGTAGGAGAGGGTACCCAATTAAAATACCGTATAATAATGGATAAAGCTACCCAAACGGTAACTGATATCCCAAGCACAAAATCAACAGCGTATGAACGTACTATTACTCAAGTAGAAGATAAATCAAAAGCAATTCACAATCCTTTTGAAAAAAGCAGTTTAAAAGAAATTGACCCTCAATTGAATTATAATTACACATTAGATTCTTTTATTGAAGGAAAAGCAAATAAATTGGCAAGAATTGCTGCAGAAAGTATTGCTGCAAATCCCGGCGATACAGCCTTTAATCCTCTTTTTTTACATGGACAGTCGGGTGTAGGTAAAACGCATCTAGTTCACGCTATTGGTGTTGCCATCAAACAAAAGTTTCCTGCTAAAAGAGTGTTGTATGTTTCTGCTAATTTATTTCAAATTCAATATACAGAGGCTGTTCGTAGAAATACATTTAACGATTTTTTAAATTTTTATCAAACAATTGATGTACTTATTATAGATGATATACATGAGTTTTTTGGTAAAACAGGAACGCAAAATACATTTTTTCATATATTTAATCATTTACACCAGTCTCGTAAACAAATTATACTTACTTGCGATCGATCACCTGCTATGATTCAGGGGATGGAACAACGCTTATTAACTCGTTTTAAATGGGGTTTAACGGCCGAATTAGAAAAACCGGATATTGAATTGCGTAAAAATATTTTGTTAAATAAAATATACCGAGACGGTTTAGAAATTTCCGACGAAGTAATAGATTATATTGCAAAAAATGTAACAGAAAATGTACGGGATTTGGAAGGGGTAATTGTTTCTTTGTTGGCTCATTCTATGCTTACAAATGTGCCAATCGACCTTAAATTGGCCGAAAAAGTAGTCAGTAAATTGGTTTCAGTTAAACCGGTTTCATTGTCTGTCGAAAAAATTAGAGACTTGGTTTGTAGCCACTTTAATTTAGAAATAGATGCTATTTTAACCTCATCACGTAAAAGAGAAGTGGTACAAGCAAGACAAATAGCTATGTATTTGTCAAAACAATATACCAAAAACTCTTTGTCATCAATCGGACAAACTATTGGTAAACGAGATCATGCTACCGTTTTACATGCCTGCAAGCAAGTTAACGACTTGATTAGTACCGATAAAAGTTTTAGAAATAGTGTGCTCGAAATAGAGGCAAAACTTAAAAACTAAAAATAACTTAAAGAGGATTAAATCCTCTTTTTTTTATGTTTCTCCTGTAGCATTTTTTTACTATTTTTACCATCAAATTTTAAAAATCAATTAGCATGCTATTTAAGTTTGTTATACTGTCTGATGAGGTGGATGGCTTTTTACGCGAGATTACCATTGATTCTGAAGCTACTTTTTTTGATTTACATTCTATACTACTCGATTCAGTTGGATTCAGCAAAGATCAAATGACATCGTTTTTTGTTTGTTCTGATAGTTGGGAAAAAGAACAAGAAATTACTTTGTTTGAGATGGATGCCGGTTCTGAATACGATAATTTAGTAATGGCAGAAACAAATCTCAATGAATTTGTAACCGACGAAGGTCAAAAATTGCTGTATGTTTTTGACTATCTTTCCGAAAGAGCTTTTTTTATTGAATTAAAAGAAATAATACCGGGTAAAAGTTTAAAGAGTGCCGTTTGTTCTATTTCGAAAGGAACTCCTCCGGAACAACTACTTTCTTTTGAAAGCATGGAAGGAACAACTACCAGTTCAAATATAGTGCTCGATGAACCATTTTATGGAGATGAAGGCTACGAACTAGACGAATTAGACGAAGACGGCTATTCTGATCTTAATATGGGTGGCGATGATTTAAAAGAACCCGGAGATTCAAATTTGTAATAAATCCAATATTTAACAATGATAACCCGACTTTGGTCGGGTTTTTTTTGTTAATATTGCAGTGTGAATTCAAAAACCCTTATAGTTATAGTTGGATCAACAGGAGTAGGTAAAACGGATCTAAGCATTCAATTAGCCCAATTCTTCGCCTGTCCGATTATTTCGGCTGATTCAAGGCAAATTTACAAAGAATTGAAAATTGGTACAGCTCCTCCCGATGCAGTTCAATTACAAAAAGTGCCTCACTATTTTATTGGCACAAAAAGTATTGTTGAACCATACAGTGCGGGTCAATATGAATTAGATGTTATCAATTTGTTGGATGAACTTTTTAAACAACACAGTGTTGTTTTGTTGGTAGGAGGTTCGATGATGTATATTGATGCCGTATGTAAAGGATTGGACAATATTCCAACCGTTTCAGACCACGTTAGAAAAGAAGTGATTGATTTATATGAAAAGGACGGTTTAGAGGCTGTGCAACAAAAGTTAAGGCAACTAGACCCCCTACATTATCAGAAAGTAGATTTAAACAATAAGCAACGAGTAATGCATGCTGTAGAGGTTAGTTTAATGTTGGGTTCACCGTATTCGCAATTATTAAACACAGCTACTAAAAAAAGGTCTTTTAATAGCCTTAAAATAGGCGTAAATTTACCTAGAGAGGTGCTTTATAATAGAATTAATCTACGTGTAGATGCAATGATAGAAAAAGGTTTAATTGAAGAGGCTAAAGCCTTACATCCTTTTAAACACTATAATTCATTAAATACAGTTGGTTACAAAGAGCTTTTTAACTATTTTGATAAAAAATGTTCGTTGGAGTTTGCTATACAAATGATTAAACAAAACTCACGCAGGTATGCCAAAAGACAGCTTACTTGGTTCAATGCAGACAAGGAGATAGAGTGGTTTAACCCTAATCAATACGAAGAGTTGATAGATTATTTAAAGAAAAGAATCAGTAATTAATTGTAAGAGAGAAGTTTTTATGCTTGATAGTATTCAAAAAGGATTAATGATTGGGGTTTTTTCTTCTATTCCGGTGGGACCCATTGCTATTCTTTGTATTCAACGCACTTTACACAGAGGCCGATATCATGGTTGGTTTACAGGTATGGGAGCGGCTTTATCTGATTTGGCATATGCCTCCTTGGCAGCTTTTAGTATGAGTTTTATAATTAATTTTATTCATCAAAATCAGTTTTATATCGAAATAATAGGAGCTCTCATTATTTTAGTATTTGGATTTTTTATCTTCAAATCCAATCCCATGAAACAACTATCAACGGTTAATGAAAAGAAGGAAACTTATTTTAAAGATTTTATAACTTCTTTTATGCTTACCTCAACCAATCCCTTAATGATTTTTTTATTTATAGGATTGTTTGCGCGTTTTGATTTTATTCAAGCCGATTCAACCCTACTAAAAACAATATTTGGCTTGTTGTCTGTTTTTGCAGGAGCTGCCATTTGGTGGTTTACCCTTACTTTCTGTGTAAATATTTTTCGAAAAAAATTCAATGTGCGTGGCTTGTGGATATTAAATAAAATAGCAGGTGCAATTATTATTGGCATTGCTTTAATAGGTATTTTTTATTCGCTTACAAAAGATATGTATGTGTAATATATACATAAAACAACTGTTATTTTGTAATAAACAAAAAAAGCAAGCCTTTAATAGACTTGCTTTTTTGCGGTATGGACGGGACTCGAACCCGCGACCCCCTGCGTGACAGGCAGGTATTCTAACCAACTGAACTACCACACCATTTTTTAATAGCGTTGCAAAGATAATGTTATTTTTTTCATTCTACAATAGGGCTTGCGTAATTTTATGTTGTTTTTAGCAACAATACCTATTTTTATGCAAATTGCAATAAACTAATAATTTTTATACTACTATTTTATTAACTTTGCCCTACTAACAGTTTTTATAATGATAAGTACAGAAAATACAGCAATACTTTTAATTCATTGTCCTGATAAACAGGGAATTTTGGCCACAGTAACCGATTTTATTACCATAAATAAGGGGAATATTATTTACTTGGATCAATGGGTTAATAAAGAGGAAGAACAGTTTTTTATGCGTGTAGAGTGGAGTTTAGATAAATTTGAAATTCCTCGCGAAAAAATTGAAGAATATTTTACCACCTTAATTGCCAATAGGCTTCAAATGAAATTCTCGCTGTATTTTAAAGATCAACAGCCACGCATGGCCATTTTTGTATCTAAAATGTCGCATTGCTTGTACGATATGCTGGCACGACATGCTTCCGGCGAATGGAAAGTTGAAATACCTGTTATTATAAGTAACCACCAAGATTTAGCTCCAGTAGCTAAAAATTTTGGTATCGAATTTCATTGTTTTCCTATCACTAAAGATAATAAGTTGGAACAAGAAGCCAAAGAAATAGCTTTGTTAAAGCAGTATCAGGTTGATTTTGTAGTATTAGCTCGCTATATGCAAGTATTATCAACTGGTTTTGTGCATCAATTTAAGAATGCGGTAATTAATATTCATCATTCATTTTTACCTGCTTTTATTGGTGCAAAACCATATCATGCAGCTCATGCTCGGGGTGTAAAGCTAATTGGAGCTACTAGTCATTATGTAACCGAAGATTTGGATGAAGGGCCTATTATTGAACAAGAAGTGGCACATATAACGCATAAAGATACCGTTGAGACTTTAGTTTTAAAAGGACAAGATTTGGAAAAAATTGTTCTTTCAAGAGGTGTAGGTAAGCATATTGAACGAAAAATATTAGCGTATAATAACCGAACCGTAGTTTTTGATTAGTGGTTTTAAAAAAGGAGCTTAAACTCCTTTTTTTAGTTCGTTAATACACCTTTTTAATCCATCTTTCCAATATGGAAGCTGTAAATTATAGGCCTGTTTAATTTTAGCTTTGTTTAAAACACTGTAGGCAGGGCGAGGCGTTTTACTCGGATATTCTTTTGTTTCGAGCGGATTAACAATGCACGAAATGCCGTAAATTTCATGAATGGCTTTGGTAAAATCGTACCAACTGGCAACTCCTTCGTTGGAGAAATGATAGATTCCGCCTTTCCATTCGTTTTGGGTTACTATTTGCATAATAACACTTGCCAAATCGGCAGCATAGGTTGGTGTACCTATTTGGTCGAATATCACTCCCAGCGAATCTCTTTCAGTGCCTAGTTTTATCATGGTTTTTACAAAGTTGTTTCCAAAGCTCGAATACAACCATGAGGTGCGAATAATTACGGCTTCTTTACACACTTTTTGTAATTCGATTTCGCCTTCGGCTTTCGATTTTCCGTAAACAGATTGTGGACAAATAGGCATTTCTTCTGTGTATGGAATATGATTGGTTCCATCAAACACATAGTCGGTAGATACGTGTATGAGTTTAGCTCCGTTTGCCTTTGCTGCTTCTCCTAAATTTTTTACAGCGTCACGGTTAATGGCGTAACACTTATCTTGGTCTTCTTCTGCTTTATCTACAGCAGTATAGGCTGCACAATTAATGATAAAATCTATTTTATTGGATGTTACAAAATTGTTAACGGCAATTTTATTGCAAATATCTAAACTATCTACATCTGTAAAGATAAATTTAAACTGTGGGTAGTTAGGAGAGATAACTTTCATTTCATTACCCAACTGACCATAAGCCCCTGTAATTAATAGTTTCTTCATTTTTAATAACTGAAATTAATCTCAGCATTGGCTAAGAGAGGGTGTTTGTTGTCTTTATCTGAAATTAATGCTTTATTGGCGGGAATTTTCCAGTCGATATTTAAAGCAGGGTCATTATAGGCAATGCCTCTATCCAAATTGGGAGTGTAAAAATTATCGCATTTATAACTGAATATTGCAGTTTCGCTTAATACAGAGAACCCATGGGCAAAACCTTGAGGAATAAGGAATTGAAGATGATTTTCATCAGAAAGCTCTACGCCGTACCATTGTCCGAATGTGGGTGAGCCTTTGCGTATATCTACAGCCACATCGTACACTTTTCCAACAATTACAGATACTAGTTTTGATTGGCTAGCGGGATTTAATTGGTAATGTAACCCACGAATAACTCCGTAAGATGACTTGGAGCGGTTGTCTTGTTTAAAATTAATGGATATTCCGTTTTCTTGAAAAGTTTTTTCGTTATAGGCTTCGGTAAAATATCCACGGGCATCTTCAAAAACTTTATTTTTTACGATGACCAAATCTCGAATAGGGGTTTTAATTAGTTCCATTAAGTTAGTTACGAATTACAAATTACGAATTAATATGGAGCTTCGATTACGCTCAGCCACATTCATCATTTAATGCGGATTTTTATCCTTAGTAATTTTAATTAAATATTGTCCGTATGAATTTTTCTTTAAAGGTTCGGCTAATGTTAGAAGCTGTTCCTTAGTGATATAGCCTTTTCTGTAAGCAATTTCTTCTAAACAAGCTACTTGTAAACCTTGTCGGTTTTGTATGGTTGAGATGAAATTTGCTGCTTCGAGCAAACTGTCATGAGTGCCGGTATCTAACCAAGCCATGCCTCTTCCAAGAAGTTCAACTGTTAGACGTTTTTCTTCTAAATACAATCGGTTAAGGTCGGTTATTTCGAGTTCTCCTCGTTTAGATGGTTTAAGCGATTTGGCTTTTTTAACTACATCGTTGCTGTAAAAATACAAGCCTGTTACAGCCCAATTAGATTTTGGCTGAAGGGGTTTTTCTTCTAAACTCAATACTTTGCCGGTTTCGTCAAATTCGGCTACTCCGTAGCGTTCCGGATCATTCACGTAATACCCGAAAACTACAGCTCCATCAGTAAGTTCGGCTGCACGAGTAAGGTGTTTTGAAAAATCTAATCCATAAAAAATATTATCGCCCAACACCATACAAACACTGTCGTTGCCAATAAAAGTTTCGCCAATAATAAATGCCTGAGCCAAGCCGTCCGGCGATGGTTGAATGGCGTATTCGATATGTAACCCAATTTCTGAACCATCATTTAACAGGTTTTGGTAAAGATGAATATCTTGTGGTGTAGAAATTATAAGCACTTCGCGAATACCAGCAAGCATTAATACCGATAACGGGTAATAAATCATGGGTTTGTCGTAAACCGGTACAATTTGTTTGGAAATGCTTTTTGTGATAGGGTAGAGTCGTGTGCCCGAACCTCCGGCTAGGATAATACCTTTCATATAGTTATGTTTAGTTTTTAAACGTACAAAAGTAATAATTTTTATTCAAGTTCAAGTTTCCCGTCTTTAAAGAGTGTATAGTTGGCTGATAGCAGGGCAATAAAACCCGTAATTTGAGTAAGTGCTTGTTCTGTTTCTTTGCTGATTTCTTTTTGTTGAAGCTTAAGCATTAGTATGCCATATAAAAAATTAAAACACACTTCAATATCATTATCAAGTTCGGTTGGTTGTTTTGTTTTTAGTTCTTTAATAAAAGGGAGTGTTTTATGGAAGAATGCACTGTATTTACCTGATTGTTTGTTGTTTAAAAGTGCAATATGTAAATCTGATAAATGGATGATGATATTTTTGTTTATTTGTAAATGACCGGTTGTCATTACATTTTCACTGCGCATCATTTCAATTAACTGTTCATACCATTGCGTAAGTTCTTCTTTTTTTTCGGGGGGGAGGTTGTATGTTTCAATTATGTTTTTGTGAATCAATTCAATATCCAATTTGTAGGCACGAATAATATCTTCAATTTGCCACATGTATAAAATGTATTCGGCAATATTTTCTTTTTTCTTTTGAGAGGAAATATACATACTGGTGATATTTTTTAGTGAGCTACCACATTTACTTTAATCAAATTATGGTTAATCGTTTTCTTCGAAGAAATAGTCATCCTCAAAAAAACTATCTATTTCTCGGCGTTCTTTTTTGGTTGGTCTTCCGGTACCTCTAGCTCTATTAATGGTTTTATTAAGCTTATGTAATTCTAATAATTCCAGTTGATCGGCAGTGGTTGTGTTTAACATATACTCCGGAACTAACTTGGCTCCGATACGATTTTCTGTTAGATTTAGTACTTTGAACGAGTAAATTACAGGATTGGTGCGTACTTGAAGTGTATCGCCAATTTTTATATTTTTCGATGGCTTAAGCGCAATACCATTGAGTAATATTCTTCCTTTTTTACAAGCCTCGGCAGCTAAGTTTCTGGTTTTAAATATACGTACTGCCCACAACCATTTGTCTATGCGAACTTCTGTTTTCAAATTATTTGTTGTTATACAAAGTCATTGTTTGTTGTATGCCACTCAGGCAAAAGCTTTTAATAATTTCGCAAGCGATAGTAATTTTTTCTGCAATTAAGGGTTGTTCTTCGTTTAAGAACTTGCCTAGTACATATTTTATTTGTTGTCCCTGTGGGTAGTTGTTGCCAATACCAAAACGCAAACGCGGGTAATTGTTATTACCCAAAATATCTTCAATGTTTTTTAGTCCGTTATGACCGGCATTAGATCCTTGCGGTTTTACACGAAGCGTTCCGGTGTTAAGAGCTATATCGTCAACAATAACCAGTAAATTTTCGGGAGCAATTTTTTCTTTTTGCATCCAATACCTAATTGCATTTCCACTTAAATTCATAAAAGTAGAAGGTTTTAGCAAAATAAGGGTACGTCCTTTTATTTTATAGGTGCAAACAGACCCGTAACGCTCTTCGCTAAAAAAAATATTGGATGCTTTTGCAAAAGCATCCAATACCATAAATCCTATGTTATGTCGAGTTTCATGGTATTCATTACCCACATTACCCAATCCTACAATCAGATATTTCATTCAACAATGTTATAAATTATTTTTCTGCAGCGTTGTTAGCATTTGCAGCTTCACCTTTCGAAGCTCTGGTTAATTTAACTGTTGCAACGATGTTTTTTACAGGAGATAGCACTTCTAAGCCGGGATATGATAGTTTTCCTACTTGAATAGATTTACCTAAACCAACTTCTGTAACATCAACACTTACGTTTTCAGGAATTTTGTCGTAGGGAGCTTTTACTTTTAATAAACGCATTTCTTGAATCAATTTACCTCCCGATTTTACTCCTTGAGCTAATCCTTGAAGTTTAATAGGCACAAGCATAGTAATTGGTTTCTTTTCGTTTACTTCTAAAAAATCAATGTGCAATACTTTGTCTGTTACAGGATGAAATTGTAAGTCTTTCATTATAGCTTTATACGTGTTGCCGCCAATAGTTAATTCTACTAAGAAAATTTCGGGCGTGTAAATTAACTTGCGCACGTTGCTGTTTTTTACTTCAAAGTGAATGTTTTCTTTCCCTCCGTATAAAACGCAAGGTATGCTTTCATTTACACGAATTGCTTTTGTTGGTTTTTTACCAACGATGTCTCTTAAAGAGCCTTCTAATTGAAATGTTTTCATTGTTAATGTTTTTTGTGTTACTCAAAATTTAAGTGAACAGATTTTAATCGCTTAATTTCCCATCACACTTTTTTAAAGAAAAAGTGGTGCAAAAGTAGCGTTTTTCTATTAATAATACAATAATTTACAGTAGAACATTGATAAAATAAAAAATCCCTTTGAGTAAAAGGGATTTTTAAGCTTGATGAGTATACTTTTTTAAAAAAGGACTCCAAGAGCTAACTCAAATGCTGAGGGTTTAAATTTTATTGTTGTGTCATAAATATTAGCGGGAGTAGTACCTGTAGGCGGAGCCAAGTTTAATTGTTTTGTGGCTGTTGTAATGTCGTCGCCATAAAAATAAAGTGGAGTAAACCATCCTTTGTAGTTGATGCGTCCGGTTAACACTATGCCTTGTAAGTCATATTCAACTCCTAAACCTAAATTATATAAGGCTCTTGTAAGAAGTAATTTGTAGTCGCCTACATTATTTTCATAGTTTAGGTTGGTGTCTGTGGCATCTGTTCTTGATGCGCCGGGTTTAATTTCGAAACCTGCGCCTACATTTAAATGTGCTACATAACGCATGCTACCAATAGCTTTGGTGCGTAGTTTTAATCCAACAGGAATTTCTATTTCACGGAATTTATACGTTACGTTTTCAACAATATTATCTTTTGTTCCTTGTAGTTTTCCGCCATAACTATTGTAACGAAGGCCCGTAGCAATAGCGTAAGAATCGCCCAAATTAAAATAAATGTTTAACCCACCGTTCAATTTTATTTTAGAACCATCCGATTGCACTTGAGGGTTATTTATATTTAACCATGTAATTGCAGGAATAACATCCAATCCAAAATTGAGTTTTTTTGTTTCTGATTCTTGCGAAAAAACAAAGTTTGTCGCTAGTATAAAAGCAGCTAAAGCGAGAGTAATTTTTGTTTTCATAAGTAATTTATTTGTGGTTCAACATGAGTTAATCGTTACAAAGATAACTTTTTTTACAAAGGGTACAATTGTGTGGTTTTTTTATTTGTATTATTACCAAAAATAGAACTATAAATTGTATTTTTGAAAAAATCAACACATGCTATAAATTTTAAACTTGTACAGTATGAATGGGAATAAAAAATTAAAGCGATCGTCCAATAAAATGATTGCAGGTGTATGTGCCGGAATAGCCGAATATTTTGATATTGATACTTCTTTGGTGCGTATTTTATGGGTGTTATTTACCCTTTTTGGTGGAGCCGGATTATTGGCATATATTGTTTGTTTGGTATTAATGCCAAAAGAATAAAAATTAGTGATTGTTAGTGTATGATGTTGCAACTTATTTCCGATTATCAGCCAACAGGCGATCAGCCCGAAGCTATTAGCCAATTGGTTAGTGGCTTGGAGTTGGGGTTGAAACATCAAACACTATTAGGGGTAACCGGTTCCGGTAAAACATTTACGGTAGCCAATGTAATAGAAAAAATTCAGCGCCCTACTTTAATACTTAGCCATAATAAAACATTGGCCGCACAATTGTATGCCGAATTTAAAGCATTTTTTCCTCAAAATGCGGTAGAATATTTTGTTTCGTACTACGATTATTACCAGCCGGAAGCTTATTTACCGGTAAGCGATACATACATAGAAAAAGATCTTGCCATCAACGATGAAATTGAAAAATTGCGTTTATCTACCACCTCGTCTTTGCTTTCGGGCAGAAGGGATGTTGTGGTGATTTCGTCGGTTTCGTGTTTGTATGGCATTGGTAATCCCGACGATTTTTACTCTAATTTGATTCACATTCAAAAAGGGCAAAGTTTGGTTCGCAACGATTTTTTATTGTCGCTTGTAAATAGCTTGTATATACGTAATGAATTGGATCTTGCTCGTGGTAATTTTAGAGTGAAAGGAGATACGGTAGATATTTTTTTAGCGTATACGGATTATATATTGCGGGTGGTTTTTTGGGGAGACGAAATTGAAGAAATAGTTAGTATAGATCCGGCTTCAGGTAAAACAATCGATTTTTTTAACGAGTTTAATATTTATCCTGCAACTATTTTTGTTACAACCAAAGAGCGTATAAATGCAGCAATAGAACGTATCCAGTTAGACATGTTGGCTCAAGCAGCTTTTTTTGAATCGGAAGGCAGGCCTTATGAGGCCAAACGTATTACCGAACGGGTAAATTATGATTTAGAAATGATAAGGGAATTAGGTTACTGCCAAGGAATAGAAAATTACTCACGCTATTTTGATGGTAGAGAGCCGGGTAGCCGTCCGTTTTGTTTGTTGGATTATTTTCCTTCAGATTTTTTAATGGTTATCGATGAAAGTCATGTTACAATACCTCAAATAAGAGCCATGTATGGCGGAGATGCAGCTAGAAAGCTTAATTTGGTTGACTATGGTTTTAGGTTGCCGGCAGCCAAAGATAACCGTCCGTTACGTTTTGAGGAATTTGAAAGTTTAATCAATCAAACCATTTATGTGAGTGCAACACCTGCTGAGTATGAATTGCAAAAATGTGGTGGAGTGGTTGTGGATCAGGTTATACGGCCTACGGGTTTGTTAGATCCAATAATTGATGTGCGTCCCAGTTTGAATCAGATTGACGATTTGTTAGAAGAAATAACCCTGCGTACTGAGAAAAACGAACGTGTATTAGTAACAACTCTTACCAAGCGAATGGCAGAAGAGTTGACCCTTTATTTAGAAAGAAATGGGGTTCGATGCAGTTATATTCACTCTGATGTGGAAACCCTTGATAGGGTAAAAATTTTAGAAGGCTTACGAAATGGTTTGTACGATGTATTGGTAGGGGTTAATCTCTTGCGCGAAGGCTTAGATTTACCTGAAGTGTCTCTTGTGGCAATTCTGGATGCAGACAAAGAAGGTTTTTTACGTTCCAACAGAGCGTTAACTCAAACAGCAGGAAGAGCCGCTCGAAACTTAAATGGCCTAGTTATAATGTATGCCGATAAAATAACCGATAGCATGCAGCGAACAATTGATGAAACAACCAGAAGAAGAGAAAAGCAGTTGGCGTATAATCAAAAAAACAACGTAGTTCCTAGGGCATTAAATAAAAAAATAACTTCATCTGTTTTTGCAAACAATGAACGACACGCTTATATAGAGCCAGAAAGTATTACTGTTGCAGCCGATCCGGTTGTTCAATACATGACAAAAACTCAATTGGAAAAAACTATTCAGAAAACGAAAAAGGCAATGCAGTTAGCGGCAAAAAAATTAGAATTTATAGAAGCTGCACAATATAGAGATGAGCTAATTAAATTGGAAGAGATTTTGAAGAAAAAATAACTTTAGGGGAGCTAAATTGATTTCGATAGTTTATTTAACAGAAATCTTTTTTGTAATACCGGCCACTTTAATAATGTAATAGCCTTTGTTCAAATCTATTAAAAAAACTTGTTTTTGTTCGAGGGTAATGTTATGAAAAATACTCACACCAAGCATTGTAAATACCTCTACATTTGAATTTACAGGAGCATTAACAACCGTTAACTGACCATTAATAAATGATACATTTATTGGAGCGGTTAAGCTTTGTTCTGTTTTTTTCTGAAAACTATCATCAAAAATAGTTGGTGCAGAAAAGGCAAAGCAACTAAAGGTTAATAATAAAATGAGTATAGTGTGTTTCATAAGCAATTTTTCCCAGATTCAATATGTCAAAAATAATTAATTAATATTATATAAACAATACAAAATCTAAATTGTTCATAAATAATTATTCTAATTTAGGAAATGTTATTTGCCAAGAAGTGACTTTGCATTTAAAATTGCCGCTTCGGAAAGCGTTGAACCACTTAGCATTAGGGCTATTTCATTAATTCTTTCGGAAGTATTGAGACGTTTTATATTGGTTGAATTATTTTCTTTATAAACCTTAAAATGGCTTGTTCCTTTTGCTCCAATTTGCGGTAAATGCGTAATGCAAATTACTTGCATTTTTTCACTCATTTTCAACATAATTTTGGCCATCTTGTCTGCTATTTCTCCAGAAATCCCGTTGTCAATTTCATCAAATATAATTGCAGGAAGAGCCTTAGAATAGGCGATAAGCGATTTTATGCTTAACATTACGCGCGAAATTTCTCCTCCCGAAGCAATTTGAGCAATTGATTGTAATGAGCTATTTTCGTTGGCCGAAAATAAAAAATCTATCTGATCTTTTCCGTTGATAGAAAAATCTTGTTTTTCGGAAATTAACACTTGAAATTGTACATTTTTCATTCCGAGTGATGCTAATTGATGAATTAAATGGCTCGAAATTTCCCTTGAAGCAGCTGTTCTTTTTACAGAAAGTTTTTCTGCAGCTTGCTGTAAGTCTTGTTGCGTTTTTTCAAGTTTGTTTTTAATTTTAACAATTTCATCTTCGTACGAATCTATCTGTTGAAGCTTTTTCTCTAGTTCATGTTGTAATTCAATTAACGCCTCGGTTCCTGATATTTTATGTTTTTGTTCCAGCCCATAAATAGTATCTAGTCGTAAACTTATGTTAGCTAGTTTTTCAGGATTGTAGTCAATATCTTGTTGTTTGATTTCAATTTCTCTGGCTAAATCTTTTAAATCAACGTAGGCCGAATTTAAACGTGTTGCAATTTCATTTGTATCAATAATCCTACTGATTTTAGAAATGCTATTAACAGCCTCTTTTAAATTTATAATGATGCCTCTTGAATCGTTGTTTAGTAATTCTTCGGTTTTTAACAGTTCAGTTTTAATTTCTTCTGTATGAGATAGCTTTTTTTGTTCTGCTTCCAGTTCTTCTTTTTCAGTTGGCTGTAGGTTCGCAGCAGCAAGTTGGTCAAACTGAAATTGATAATACGCTTTATCGGTATTGCTTTTTGAAGCTAAGTCTGTTAATTCGGCAAGTTCTTTTTGTAAGGACTTATACTCTGTAAATATTTCTTGGTAATTCTTTACTTCTTGTTCGTTGTTTGCAATCACATCAACTACGTTTAATTGAAACAACTTGTCGTTGAGCAATAAATTTTCATGTTGAGAGTGAATGTCTATAAGTTGAAGGCTTAACTCTTTTAAGGTAGTTAAATTGATGGGGGTGTCGTTTACAAAGGCTCTTGATTTCCCTGAATCGAGTATTTCGCGTCTGATAATGCTATTGTTGTCGTAGTCGAGACCATTTTCATTAAAAAAATAATGTAAGTTATACGCTTCTATATCAAAGTGAGCCTCAATAATACATTTGTTTTTTCCTTCTTTAATTGTTTTACTGTCTGCTCGTTCTCCTAAAACTAAGCCCAAAGCTCCAATAATAATTGATTTGCCGGCTCCGGTTTCTCCCGTAACTACTGAAAATCCTTTTTCAAAAGAAATTTCCAGCTTGTCAATAATGGCATAATTCTCTATTAATAAAGAGCTTAGCATAAATTATTTATTGTTTATAATGGGGTCGTATTTGGCAGATTGAGAAGGGTCAATGTCCATAAGCAATTCGTAAACACTTGTTTTTTCATCAGCTGGAGCTTTTGAAAATATATTTACAATTTCATCGGCTTTTGTTTCTAAAAAGGAAGTTACCACTACGCAAGACGGACGAATGTTATTCACTTCTTTAAGAGCTTGTATGGAACCGGCTATTTTTGCACTTCCTTTACCTACGTCGTTATACATTTCATCTAATCCAAGTCTGTGATAATCGTAAAATAATTCACGAAATTTTTTAAGGTTATCGTCGAGCAAGTTGTTGATTAATGCGTATCGATTTCTGTTGCTTTCAAAAGCTTTCCATCCCTTTTCACTCTGACTTTGGGCGCTGTTAACAATCGCTTCGGCTTTTAAAAAAGAAGCTGTACCTCCCATTTTAGAGAACGAATCGCAATCGTACCCAACAATTAAGTAACAATAATAGGCAAGAACTGCGGTGAGGTTATTACTATATATGCCTTCAGTAAACTCAAGTTGTGTCATTTCTAAATAGTCGAAATTAAAATTATCGTCTTTAAAATTAAATAGAGAAGTGTAATAAACGGAGTTGTAAACCGGTCTGCGGGATTGAATTTGTAAGGTTGCTTTAAATGAATTGTCACTTTGAGTATTGATGGTTATAACAAATGAACATTCTATTTTTTCGTGTTGAGCATATTGTAATTCAGACCAACGCCTGTTGTTGATAAATTCGGAAATAGCTTTTTGCATACTAATAAACACCATTTTATTGGTTCCGCCTATTTGATCGGAGTTTACAATTACGTTGCATTTAAGTTCTTGTGCCGGTAATGCACTAAAGCCGATACAAAAAACAGTTAGTAGTAGAAGTATTTTTTTCATTTGTTCAGATACTTTTCAATGTTTTCGATAATGTCGTATGCCACGAGTTTTTTATCTTTTAGCTCATAGGTTTGTTTTGTACCCTTAGCACTGTAAATGGTAATTTTATTTGTATCGTGTTTAAAACCAGCATTTTTGTCTTTCAATGAGTTCAGCACAATAAAATCGAAGTTCTTTTTTTGCAGTTTTTCAAGTGCATTTACTTCTTCGTTATCTGTTTCTAGAGCAAACCCAACGATTAGTTGATTTGATTTTTTTAGTTTACCAAGTTCGGCCGCTATATCTTTGGTTTGTGTTAGTTCGATAGTTAGTTGTTGGTCTTTTTTCTTTATTTTGGATGCCGCTTTTTGGGTTGGAGTGAAATCGGCAACTGCTGCAGCTAAAATACTTATATCTGCATTTTTAAAATGTTTTATTGCTTGCAGGTGCATTTCTTCGGCAGACTCAACATCTATGCGAGAAATGCGAGGGTGATTAATGCTAAGATTAACAGGACCCGCTATCAATGTTACTTGAGCTCCTTTGTCGGCACAAGCTTGTGCTAAAGCAAATCCCATCTTACCCGAAGAATAATTGCCAATGAAACGTACGGGGTCAATTTTTTCGTAAGTTGGACCGGCCGTTATTAGAACTTTTTTATTGGCTAAACTTTTTTTTTTAGAGAAAAGAGTGGTTATGTAATCTACAATTACTTCAGGTTCTTGCATGCGGCCTTTTCCTTCGAGTCCGCTAGCCAATTCGCCATTTTCTGCTTCAATAATGTAATTGCCATATGCTCGCAGTGTAGTAATGTTTTTTTGTGTTGCCGGATGAGCATACATATCAACATCCATTGCCGGAGCAATTACCACCGGACATTTTGCCGAGAAATAGGTGGTAAGTAATAAGTTATCGGCTATTCCGTTTGCCATTTTGCCAATGGTATTGGCAGTTGCCGGAGCAATTAAATATAAATCGGCCCATAAACCAAGGTTTACATGACTATTCCAGGCTCCATTGGTGGGGTCGAAAAAATCAACTAAAATAGGATTTTGGGCTACGGTAGCAAGAGTGAGTGGTGTGATAAATTCTTTTGCTAAAGGGGTCATAATTACTTTAACTTCAGCTCCTTGCTTAACCAATAAACGGATAAGGGGTGCTGTTTTGTAAGCAGCAATGCTTCCGGTAACGCCAAGTATTATTTTTTTTCCTTTTAGCATAATTGTTTTTTAAGATGGGTAAAAATACAAAAAAAGATAAAAGAAAATTCTATGTAAGGACAAGAATTTTCTTTTATCTTTTTTTTGAAAGGAGAACAGTTACTTTTTAATGTTAGAAGGATTGCGATAAAAAACATTGCCTTCAATAAACTCTTGAGTCGCAATTAAGGTTGGTTTTGGGAGTTTTTCGTAGAAGCGCGAAATTTCTATTTGTTCTCTGTTTTCAAAAACCTCTTCTAAATTATCCGAATAAGAAGCAAACTCTTGTAGTTTTTTTTCTAATTCATTTTTTAGCTCTATGCTAATTTGGTTGGCTCTTTTTCCGATAATTTTAACTGTTTCGTACACATTTTCCACATCACCACAAAGTACATTCATGTCTCTTGTAATTGTGTTGTTAGGTGCGTTTGTTTTTTTGTAGTCCATAATTTTTATAGCTTAATCTTTTACAAATTCTTTTGATGTCTTAAATATTTTTTCAGCTTCTTTACTGGCTTCCGTGTTAGGGAATTCGGAAATAAAGCTGTAGTATTCGTCTATGGTTTCTCTGTAACGTCCTTCTTTTTTAGCTTCAACACTTAATTGTGCTTGTTTGTATTTAGATTTAAGTATTAATAACGCTAATTGTTCTTTGTATTTGCTGTTAGGATATGATTTTATAGCATTATTGGCAGTAATAACTGCAGATAGGTAGTTGTTGCCTAGATAATTGCCTAAATCGTAATATAATTTTGCATTTAAATACGCTTTGTAAGCAAGCTTTTCATACAATTCATTCAGGTATGTATGAGCTTCGGTGGCATATTTACCGTTAGGATATATTTGTAAATATTCATCAAAAGCTCCAATGGCTTCGATAGTTGGTGCTTGGTCTAATCGAGCATCGGGGGAGTCTTTGTACGCACAAAATCCAACCATATACCAACATTCGTCAGCATTAATGCCTCTGGGAAATGTTTTTGTGTAGGTAGAAAAATAATTACTTGCCGTAAAATAATCCTTATTATCAAAATTTGCTTTTGCAGTAAGGTATAGCACTTCTTCCGATTTATCTGTGCCTTTGAAGTTTGGTGCTACACTTTCAAGTAATGTAATGGCTTTAATGTATTTCTTTTTTTTGTAATACTCTTTTGCTGCATCAAGTTTTGCCATGCTGTCATTGCTTTTGAGTAATTTATCATAGCTATTGCATGAGCTTAATAAAAGCATCGAAATAAGAAAATACAGGATGGTTTTTTGCATGGTAAAAATTTGAATGGACAAAGGTAGTTTTTTTAGTTGAATTATTCAACATAAATGAATGAAGATTTTATGAATGAGAAAACAATAAAAAGTATAAATTTGTCTGTTTATTAATGTGTTTAAACTAAATTGATAGCAGTTATGATTACTTTTTTGTTCTGTTTGATTTTTTTAGTGCTGGGATATGTGGTTTATGGTAAATTTTTGGAAAAGAAATTTGGCATTGATTCAACCAAAAAAACGCCGGCTTATACCTTAACTGATGGCGTAGATTATATTCCTATGAAATCATGGAAGGTATTTTTAATTCAGTTTTTAAATATTGCCGGATTAGGACCTATTTTTGGCGCTGTGGCAGGTGCTATGTGGGGTCCGGTGGCTTTTTTGTGGATTACTTTAGGTTGTGTTTTTGCGGGAGGTGTACACGATTATTTGGCGGGAATGATTTCGTTGCGTCAAGATGGTTTGAGTTTGCCCGAAATTATTGGCAACTATTTAGGCAAACCAGTAAAACAAGTGATGCGTGTTTTTACCGTTTTATTGATGATTATTGTGGGGGTGGTTTTTATTAAAGGACCTGCAGCAATACTTTTTGGAATGACTACTACTTGGAGTACGGAGTTGTTTTGGATTATTGTAGTTTTTTTATACTATGTATTGGCTACGCTTTTACCCATCGATAAACTGATAGGGCGTATATATCCTGTTTTTGGATTTGCGTTGATATTTATGGCATTAGGAATTGTGCTTATGATGTTTGTAAATAAATACCCTATGCAGGAATTAGATTTAACTGCATTAACTAACAATTTGCACTTTTCTGCCGAAAAATTTCCCGTTTTCCCTATGATGTTTGTAACTATTGCTTGTGGTGCTATTTCAGGTTTTCATGCAACACAGTCGCCATTGATGGCTCGATGTATGAAAAACGAAAAAAATGGACGACCAGTGTTTTTTGGAGCAATGATTACCGAAGGTATTGTTGCATTAATTTGGGCTGCTATTGCTATGAGTTTTTTTGGTGGAGTAAGGGAGTTGAATGAAACCATGACATCTTTAGGTGGGAATGCGGCTAAAGTTGTAAATGATGTGGCTAACCAATTATTAGGGCCGATAGGAGCAGTATTGGCATTATTGGGAGTAGTAGCAGCACCAATAACTTCGGGCGATACAGCATTTAGAAGCGCTCGTTTGATTATAGCCGATATCTTTCATTTTTCGCAAGTAAAACTAAAAAACAGGTTGTTTATAAGCGTGCCAATGTTTGGCGTGGGCTTGTTGCTTACTTTTGTTAATTTTGATATTATTTGGCGGTATATGGCTTGGATGAATCAAACACTTGCCATGGTTACCTTATGGGCAATTACAGCGTATATGTTACAGGCTAAAAAACCTATTTGGATGAGCTTGTTGCCGGCTATTTTTATGACAACCGTAAGTATGGTGTATATTTTAATTGCTCC
>JAFGVL010000058.1 GCA_016938015.1 Paludibacteraceae bacterium | reverse complement strand
GAATTTAGCTGCGAAGCATACGCACCTTTTTGTTTCTTTACCAAATCGATTTGTCCGGTGATATCATCCAACTGTTTTTGAGTAGCGGCACCTTCCTTAAGCATTTTCTTTATTCTACTTAAGTCTTTGTTGATATTTGTAATCTGTTGATCGGAAACCGCTATCTGGGCTTCAATATTACTTGTTTGGGCCAAGATGGATAACTTTTGTGAAACAAGTTGGTTTTTTTGCAAGCTTAAATTGGTGGTATCAATCAAAGCCATCATTACACCTGCCATCACTTGATCCCCTTCGGCAACAGGTGTGGCAAGAATTTTACCACTGTTTTCGGCAGAGATAATTACTTCGTCAGATTCAAAATTACCGTACGCATCGGCATCAGTTTTACTATTGGAACAACTTGCTAACAAAGCAAGTAACATAAATGGAATTAGTCTTTTCATGTTGTTATTGTATTATATTGATTAAGATATTAGAGCCAAGAATCAAGAACCAAGATAAGAGACATTGTATTAACTATTAATCCCCCTTGATGGTATGATAATTAACCCGTGCCTGAATAAGTTGCAATTTATGAATTTGAAGCATTGCTTTAGCCTGAAGGGCTGCATTCAAATCCCGAATATAATCGGCCGAAGTAATAGTTCCATTATCTAAAGCAGAAGCCGACCTTTTGGCTATTTTTTCTTTCAGCACAACCAATTCATCGTCAATCATTAACATATTCTCTAACTTTTTGATGTTATTAAGCTCTTGAGTAAGGGAACTATTAACAGCACGTTCGAAGTTTTCTTGGGCAATATCGATGAATTTCTTTTGAACCCGTAAAGTAGCGCGGTCATTTTTTGTTTTATTGCCATCCCATAAGTTCCAAGCAAAGCCCACACCACCCATATACCAATCGTCGAAACTATTGGTAAGCATATTCAAACCCGGCCTACCATAACCTGCTTGAGCAAAAGCATACAAATACGGCAAATGGGTACGTTTAAGCAACTGTTCGCTTTTATCCAATTTGTTTTTTTGCAACACAAACAATTCTATTTCGGGTCGTTTTATTTCAAGAGAAGGCACTACCCCTTTAGGTGTAGGATTGGTAATTTGAACATCTTCGGATATCTCGCTTCCAATTAAAATTCCTAACAACGAAAGTGTGGTGTTTTTATTCATCAAGAGTTCCATTTGTTGTTGGTCGGTAAGCAATGCTTCGGCACGAAGATTATCGAGTTCGTTGGGTAAACTCACCCCATTCTTAACAGCAGAAGCCACTATCTTAATGCGCTCATCCAAACTTTGTCTTTTCAACATCAATATGTTATTGTTTTCTTGCAAAGCCAAGGCATTGAAGAAAAGCGTATTCACTGTTTCTTTTATTTTATACAATTCTACTTCGTTTTGTTGGATATTGATATTTCTATCCGCTATTTCAACCCCTTTACGTTTACGGGTAACTCCAAAATCGTATATTTTTTGTTTTACATCCACATAAATTTTATATTGATCTTTGGATAATTCAGGCATGTTAAATCCCGGTATTTTCAGTTCAATAGCTGTTACATCCGATTGATAAGAAGCTCTACCCGAGAAGTCTATTTGTGGAAGATTACCGGCATTCACACTCTTATTTCGTAGTGTATACAATTCGTCAATAACTCCGGCTTGTTTTAGTAATGGATGATTTTGACGAGCAAGCAGCTGACAAGTATCCAATGAAAGTACCTGACTATAAGCAGTAATACTCCATAAAACAATAAGGCAAAGGGTGATTATTTTTTTCATAATTGATTGGATTATTCTTCTTCCATAAATTTTAGCATCATACTTTTGATATATTCTTTTCTTTCAAATAAAAACACATCATAAGCTTCGCTATTGTTATTAAAATATACATTTTCAATTAACGGACGTGCGGCAAAAGGGAAAATGCATAAACCCAACAAACTTACAATAAAATGACGAACGTCGAAATGAAGATTTTTAAACTGCGTACCAAATAAGGATACAAACATATCGGGATTAAACCCTGATTTCTGCATCATCTTTTTAATAATGGCCGGATCGCGATTAATTTCGCCAATAATAAATTGAGGCACAAATGGATTAGCGGCAATTTTGTCAATA
Organism: Paludibacteraceae bacterium; assembly: GCA_016938015.1. Taxonomy (GTDB): domain Bacteria; phylum Bacteroidota; class Bacteroidia; order Bacteroidales; family Paludibacteraceae; genus JAFGVL01. The sequence continues at coordinate 32,537 of JAFGVL010000058.1, read as the reverse complement.
AAAGAATCTACAAAAAGACTCATTTTTTCTTTAACCGGAGCATCCGATAACAAAACGAGACTTATTTTTGTTATAAACTGAGTAAAAATTTCGTTAAATACTGCTTCAAAAAGCTTGTCTTTACTACGATAATAATAATGAAGCAAGGCTTTATTGATACCGGCCTCATTTGCAATTTCTTGCATACGTGCGCCATCCATCCCCTTTTTTAAGAATACTTGACGAGCAGCTTCCAATATTTTTTGTTCCGTAGTAGTCACTTTAATTAAAATTAACCGTTTAGTTAAACCATTTGACAAAATAAAATAAAAAAATTGAGTAAAACAACTTATTTTTGTTTTTATAAAAAAAAGAGCACAATCTTGTGCTCCTTTTTTTACAATATATCTTAACCCTTATTTGTGTTTTAATTATACAGGCTATTCTTTGAATCTTTATCCAAACAGATTCCTCGCTACGCTCGGAATGACAACATAGCACTAAATTTGAGAAGCAGGGGGCGGCTTTGCCGCCCCCTGCTTCTCAAACTCTATATAAAACGGCTGTCATTCCGAATGTAGCAAAGCGAAATGAGGAATCGCTATAAAAAAAAGCGTTTGGTGTTAGTTAGGACATTTTTTATCCAAATGTACGGGTATATCTCACTTTATTTCTTTGCTTTAGCCTTTTGTTCTTTAATCAAAACTTTTACTTCATCAATAAGTTTATCGGCAATATCTGCATTCAAACTATTCAATTTTTTGGCTTGTTTCCAATTTTCAATGGCTATTAAATAATCTTCTGTTTGACGATAAACAACCCCACGCAACATATATGCCTGGTCGTTTGTGGGTTCCATTTGTATCACTTTATTAAAATCGGCCAGTGCATTGTTATAATCTTTAATGCTTAAATAACAATTGCCTCGTTCCAAATAAGCTGCCGTAAACGGAGGATACATTTTAATTACTTGCTTAAAATCTTTTATTGCTTTATCGTATTTTTCAGTAGAAGAATACAATCGGCCTCTATGAAAATATGAGAATAAATAGGTAGAATCTTTCAATAAAGCAATATTGTAATAAAAAAGGGCTGAATCCGGTTGATTGGTTTCGGCATAAGATAAGCCTAAATTTAAAAAAGCTCTGGCTAAACCATACTTAGGATCTAAGGTTATAAATTTTGTAAAAAGTCTTCTTTTTTCACGATGGTTTTTTGATAAATCGGCCTGACAAAAATAGCTATACAAACTATCGTTCATATTAACAATAATTTTTGCAACCGTTGACTCACCTTTATCTAAGTATTTCTTAAATATTGGTTCGGCCTCAGAAGTACGTTTTTCGGGAACTATAACTGTATCCTTTGCTTCAACAACCGTATTTTGAATAACTATCGCTGTTGTATCTTGCGCCTTTAAACTAGCCACTAAAACAAATAAAAAGAATAAACTTGTAATTTTAATCAACTTCATAACATAAAAATTTTACTGTTTTTTTAATAAAGTGCAAAAGTAAGCAATATTATCCGATTATACGTAGAACTCTATTCTAATAAGCAAAACAAAATGTTTACACGCCACTAATTTTTCTCTTATAAAATCAGTTGACAAAGATTTGGCCAATCACCGCATTTATTAAATCATTTTAATAACCGTTCGTCCTTTAATCGCTCCTTGTAACATTTCATTAATAGTAGTAGTTAATTCGTCCAAACTTATTTCATGTTGCAAATCTGTAAGAAAAGTAAGCTTCCAATCTGTAGCCAGTTTTTCCCAAATAACTTTGCGCTTATCCATAGGATAATTTTGAGTAGAAACGCCAACTAAAGAAATTCCTCGAAGAATAAACGGATAAACGGTTAGATTCAACTCGGGCGAAGCCACATTACCACAACATGCAACCACTCCGTATTGTTTCACTGATTTGATGATGTTTTCTAGCACCACACCACCAATTGTATCGATACCACCGGCATAAATAGCACTAAGCAAAGGTCTTACTTCTTTATCCTGAAAATCTATGCGCGAAATTATTTCTTTCGCTCCCAGTTGTTTTAAAAAATTGTTTTCTTTGGTCTTACCGGAAATAGCCACTACTTCATATCCCAGCTGATTTAACAACGCAACACTCATCGAACCAACCCCTCCACTGGCTCCGGACACAATTATTTTCCCGTCTTCGGGACTAACTTTTTCTGAAAGATGATACACACAAGTAGCAGCAGTAAAACCGGCAGTTCCAATTACCATACTTTCCTTCATACCCATATTTTCGGGCAATTTGACCGCCCACGATGCCGGAACCCTTATGTATTCTGCAAACCCACCGGGAGTATTCATCCCTAAATCATAACTCGTAACAATTACACGATCTCCCTTTTGAAAGTCGTTTACTACTGAATGTTCCACTATTCCAACAGCATCGATACCGGGAGTGTGAGGATATTTCTTTGTTATCCCTTTATTACCACTGGCTGATAGCGCATCTTTGTAATTTAATGATGAATAATAAACTTTAATTAAGAGTTCATTTTCGGGCAAATCTCCAATTGTACGCATAACAACACTACGCACAAATTCTCCCTTCTTTTCTTCTACCCAAAGAGCTCTAAACTTTTTCTTTAATTCAATTGTTTCCATATTACTAGCAGTTATTTTTACAAATCTAAAACAAAATCTTTAATTCATACTACAATAAGCGCAATTCATAGTTGAAAAAATTGCTAAAATCATTGCCCTATTGAATAAGAAAATTGAAGACATTATTGTATCAAAAAAATTATAGTTTATCAATTATCAATTATCAATAAAAAACTATCTTTGAACATGACTAAGATGAAACTCACAATTTTAGGCTCGGGTTCGGCTTTACCTACCGAGCACAGATTTAATAGCTCACATATTTTAAGTATTGGAGAAAAAAGTTTTATGATTGATTGTGGCGAAGGAGCCCAAATAAAACTTCGCCAATACAAAATACGAACAGCGAAACTGCACCACATTTTTATTTCGCATTTACATGGCGACCATTGCTTTGGTTTAATTGGCTTAATAAGCACCTTGGCAATGTTAAACAGAAAAGAAAATTTATATATTTTTGCCCATGCTGATTTGGAAAAAATACTACAACCCCAAATAGATTATTTTTGTCAAAATATCCCTTTTCAAGTAATATTCAATCCTATAAACCCACGTAAACAGGCTGTTATTTTCGAAGATAAGTCAATTAAAGTAAGCACCATCCCCCTTAAACACGGCATTCAATGTTGTGGTTTTTTGTTTGAAGAAAAAGAAAAAGAAAAACATCTAATAAAGGATAAAATTGAATTCTACAATATACCTGTAAGCAAATTACATTTAATAAAAAAAGGAGCCGATTTTGTGAGCGCAAACGGCGAAGTTATTACCAACAATCAACTGACTATTGAGCCCGAAGCACCAAAAAAATTTGCTTATTGTTCAGACACTCTTCCTCTTGAAAAAATTATTCCTTATATAAAAGGAGTAGATGCCTTGTTTCACGAAGCAACATTTTCCGAAAAAGAAAAATCCAGAGCAAAAGAAACTTTTCACAGCACTACTAGACAAGCTGCCACAATAGCCCTAAAAGCCGAAGTAAAAAAATTAATTATTGGACATTACTCCGCTCGATATGGAAGTACTGATAAGTTAGTTGAAGAAACGAAAGCTGTTTTTAAAAACACTTTTGCGGCAGAAGACGGAGGTGAATTTGAATTTTAGTATTTAGTGGAGGTTACTCCTATGTATTGTGGTTTTTTTTTCATTTCCTGAATTATTTCCTCCAGTTGAGTTAAGCTATACGGAATATGCAACCAATTCATTGCTTCTAAAGGGGAAGTAAATAATCTGAACTCTTGAGGCACATTTGCTAATTCATTAAACTTGCCAAAAATCTGCGTGTAACTGTGTTGATGTAAATTATTGATTATAGTTGCATTTTTTCTGTTTTGAATAATATGAATATTTTCTAATATAAATTCGGCATATTTCTCCATTTGATCAATAGTGCCATCAAAAATTGCTTCACGCATATCTACATATACATCATAAGAGGGATTGTATAAGGGGTCATTGACCATTTTCATTTCATAGGATGTATAAAAATCCAATGTTATACTTCCGGTAATAACTTCTATAATCAACCGGCTTTCGGGCAGTATAAGGTAGCTAGCTTTAAAACGATGTAAATTCATTGTATACAACTAATATTCAGATTCAGAATAAAAAATATTTGTTGACTGTTGTTGAATATCCAATAAAAAATTTTCCACTTCATTTCCGGTAAAATCGGTTGTTACAAATTTCACCGCATTATCTATATCAGTAAAAATGCTTAAGTTTTGCAACATCCCTTCCAAAAGAGCTAATTCACGGGCATACACATTTTGATTAGGAGTTGCCACTAAAATAGCTGTATTACGCTTAGCGTTTGTATATCCATTTTCAATCACAAAATCAACATACGCTTTTACATCATGAATAAGACCTGTTACTACAACAGAGCGTATATCAACCAGTAAATTATATTCAGGAGAGAAATCCACATCCAGCGATACTGCTAATCGATGCGATTTGTAATTATCTAAAGTTAATAATCCCGAAAAAACCTCTATTATCAGGCACTCTTCTTTAAATATTTGGTAACTGCTTCTAAGAATTTCTTTTCCCTTTTTCATCCAACATTTTGTTAAAAACAAACACTGTTTTAAAAAAAGTAAATGTAGTGGTTAATTTTAATTTAGAAAAAAAATTAAAATAAAAAAGGGGGTTTAGTTCCAATTAGACTTCCGTTTTAAGGCAAATTTTACCAACAAAAGCATAATAGGTACTTCTACTAAAGGACCAATAACTGCAGCAAATGCTTCACCCGAGTTAATAGTAAACACAGCAACTGCAACTGCTATAGCTAGCTCAAAATTATTGCTTGCAGCGGTAAATGATAAGGTAGTGGTTTGTTCGTAATTTGCGCCCATTTTTTTACTCATATAAAACGACAGCACAAACATAACCAAGAAGTAAATTATAAGAGGAACGGCTATTTTAACAACATCTAAAGGCAAAGCAACAATATATTCACCTTTTAAGGAAAACATAACAAAGATAGTAAAGAGTAATGCTATTAATGTAAGAGGACTAATTTTGGGGATAAATTGATTGTGATACCAATCTTTATTTTTTACTCTAATCAGCATGAAACGAGTTAGAAAACCAGCAATAAAAGGTATGCCAAGATAAATAAATACACTTTCGGCTATTTGCCCCATAGTAATTTTTGATACAGCATCAGTTGTAGGAACACCAAACCAACCAGGCATAACAGCTACAAAAAGATAGGCATATACAGAAAAGAATAAGACTTGGAAAATGGAATTAAAGGCTACCAATCCGGCTGCATATTGTGTATCGCCTTTTGCTAAATCATTCCACACAATTACCATAGCAATGCATCGGGCCAAACCAATCATAATAATACCATACATGTATGGTAAATTTGCGTTATTTTCACCGGGAAAGAGTTTAAAAAATACAATAGCAAGCGTAAACATCAACACCGGACCAATAATCCAGTTTTGAATTAATGACAGAACAAGTATTTTCGTGTTTTTAAAAACATCCCCTAATTCTTCGTACTTCACTTTGGCAAGAGGTGGATACATCATCACAATTAAACCGATGGCAATGGGAATATTAGTGGTACTCTCCGGCGACGATTTAAGAGACTCCCAGAGGTTTACTATACTTGGACTTAAATATCCCACCATCACACCAATAATCATCGTAAGGAATATCCAAAGCGTAAGGTATCTGTCTAAGAAACCTAGTTTCTTTTCTATATTATTTTTCGGCATACACGGTGATACTATAAATACCCGTTTCACTTGTAGAAAAATCAATGAACTCTTTTTCTGAAAGGTATTCTCGTAATATTTCTTCAGGAAGATTTATATTTTTTTCTTTTTGAACTTTAATCTGTCTTAAACCTACTTGAGTCATAATTTCCAAGTAATCGTCCAATTGAATGGCTCCGGAAACACAACCTGCATACAATTCCGAAGCTTCTTTTAGTTTGGAAGGCAGTTCTCCTTTCAACACCACATCAGAAACAGATAGATGACCCTTGGGTTTAAGAATACGAATTATTTCAGAAAATGCTTTTGTTTTATCGGGTACTAGATTTAACACACAATTACTAACAACCACATCTGCTATGGCATCTTCTAATGGCATCTTTTCAATATCACCAAGAAAAAACTCAATGTTTTTGTAGCCTAATTTAGCTACATTTCGATCTGCCTTTTCAATCATTTCTTCAGTCATATCTATGCCTATAACCTTTCCTTTCTCACCCACCAATGCACGCGCCACAAAACAATCGTTACCTGCTCCGGAACCTAAATCTACTACAGTATCCCCCTCCTTTATTTGAGCAAACTCAGTAGGCAAGCCGCAACCAAGTCCAAAATCAGCATCCGGATTATAGCCCTTTAGTGAATTATAATTATCGCTAAACATCGAATAATCAACAGAAGGAGAGCAACAACTCGTACCACATCCGCAAGAAGCCTTTTCTTGCTTGGCTATCTGACCGTATTTTTCTTTGACAATGTATTTTAAATCCTCTGATTTCATATCTCTTTATTGATTGTTAGATAAAATTTATAAAAAGCCTCTTTGATTTCATCTCGCACTCGACGGAACTCACTCCAAATAAACTCATCGGAACCAATGGTATGTGAGGGGTCATCAAAACCCATATGTAAACGGTGTTTTACCTTACCAAAAAATGCAGGACAAGCCTCATTGGCACCACCACAAACAGTTATAACATAATCCCATTCCTGTTTTAAATATTTCTCCACAGAATCGGAAGTATGATGACTGATATCAACACCTACCTCTTTCATTACAGTAACTGCCTTTTCGTTTAACTTACCCGACGCTTGTGTTCCCGCAGAACACACGGTTATGTTTGGATCAAACGATTGTAGAAAACCATGCGCCATTTGACTTCGGCAACTATTGCCGGTACATAAAATTAAAACTCTCATAATCTATTCTTCAGGTAAAACTGCGCCATTTACTACTAAAACAACCAACGAATTAGCCGCAGTAGAATGTACCGTTATTGCTATTAAATTTAAAATTAAGCTATGTGTGTGCCACAGAAACTATTTGGTTATAAAACCTCTTTAATTTTAGCCTTCATCTCAGTTTCAAACTTTGCTTTATCCCGATGACTTTGATAAGACTTTACTATTGGTGTTAAATCCACAACAGTCTCTTTTTTGCGCTTTTTCTTTATCAATACTACCGTTTGCGATTTCGCTTTGTATTTTTCTACCAGCTCCTTATTTTCAGGAACCGTCATATAAATAACTCGAAAAGCAACCTTTTTATCGGCAAAATTTTTAGTTACTACAGAATCCACATCCGATTGTAATAAATTACATGCCCTCCCTTTACAACAAGGCAATCGGTCTTTAAAATAGAGCACTTCTGCTTTACTCTTTTTAAGCTTGGCATCTTGAGCAAATGCAATACTTGGCAGTAGAAAAATACTCATCAATAAAATAAGCGTTCGTTTTTTCATGTTTCTAAGATTAAATGTTATTCAATATAATTAGCTACTGTTTTTTTAATAGCAGGCATAATAACCATAACTACAGGCAATGCAACAACAAAAGCCAGCAACCATGATTGCAGCCATTTTAGTAAAAAACCGGAAGTATATCCAAAATTGATTGACACACTTACAAATGTAACTAAAAACGTCATTATAAAAACCATAATGGTTAAGGTTACTTTCATTTGATGTTTTTTAGAGATTTTCTTACAACTTTTATAATTAAATTACAATTTCAAAATCAAAGATCTATCAAATCAAAAATTTAAACAACAAGGTTCAAAACAAGCTTTATTACAATATCCAATTAAATAAATACCCCAGCAAAATGATAAATAGTGAAATAGTACCAAAAAAAATACCTATTAATTTCCACCTCATTACTTTTTTAAGCAGGGTCGCTTCGGGCAACGACAAACCAACCACAGCCATCATAAAAGCAATTGCAGTACCAAGCGGCACACCTTTTGCCACAAAAACCTGTATTACAGGAACTATGCCTGCCGCATTGGCATACATTGGCACAGCTAAAATTACAGCTAGAGGAACAGCATACCATTTGTCGGCCGAAAGAAATTCAGTAAAAAAGTTTTCCGGTACATATCCATGCATAACCGCACCAATAGCAATACCTATAAGCACATAGAGCAACACCTTACGAACAATATCCCACCCATCTTTAATAATAGTGGGTAATCTATCAATAAAGGGTGTTTTTTCTGCTTCCCATACTTCGGCTTCTACTTCCGATTGAACCTGAATTTCTTTTACCCAATCACTTAAATGCCTTTCTAACTTCATTTTGCCAAGCAAATAACCGCCCACTACACCAAGTAATATACCACTTATTGCGTAAATAAAAGTAGCTTTAATTCCAAAAAGACCTAAAAACATAGCCACAGCAACTTCGTTTACCAAAGGCGATGTAATTAAATAGGCAAAGGTTACTCCCAATGGAATTCCTCCTTTTACAAATCCTATAAAAAGAGGAATAGAAGAACAAGAGCAAAAAGGAGTTATTGCTCCAAAAAAACTGGCAAGAAAATATTGTAGCCCGTAAAGTTTTTTAGTTGTTAAAAAAACACGCAATCTTTCTACAGGAAAATATGCATTAACAACACCCATCAAAGAACTTATCAGAAATAAAAGTATCAGAATTTTTATGGTGTCGTAAATAAAAAAATTAATAGCAAGCCCTAAATGTGTATCTGGTTTTAACGGTAAAACAGTGTAGGTAAAAAGATTTACCAAGGGTTGAAGAAAATAATACAAAACCAATAGGGCAGGCAATACAAGACTAATTTTTGCAATTAATTGTGCCTTTTCATTTCTTTCCATAACTACTTAATTAATGTTATCAAAAAACACTTACAGATTAAAACATACACATAATTTTGATATTAAAATCTGATAAAAACCTATCGTTTAATTACAAAAACAAGCGATAGATATAATAAATTCCAACTACAATAAACAGAATGGCTATTATTCTTCTAAACCATTTTTCAAATAACTTTACTTTATTATAAACGCCTCCTATACTTGATACAGCATACGCAAAAATCCAAGCAAAAATAATTACCGGAACTCCTGTTGCAATAGCAAAAAGAACAGGAAGATACAAGCCGGAGGCGCTACTAATTGTCATCGGAATAAGCATACCAAAATACAATACGCCACTATATGGACAAAACGCCAACGCAAAAACAACCCCTAGCAATAAGGCATCCCAATAGCCCCATTTCCCTTTCTTTTCCATTCTTTCTGTGAACTTATTTACTCCGGGAAATTTAATTTTCAGAACATCCAGCATAAACAATCCGATAAGCAACAAAATCGGGCCTATAACTTTATCGCCATAGCGTTGAAAAAATCCTGAAAACTCAAATTGATCTGCTCCAAAAAAAATAATTAACGCCACTGCTGTATAACTCAGCGCACGACCGAGTGTATAAAAAAGTCCGTTAAAAAACACACGATTACGGTTTTTAATATCTTTACTAATAAAACCTACTGCGGTAATATTGGTAGCTAAAGGGCAAGGACTAATGGCTGTCATTAAACCAAGAATAATTGCCATTAGCCATGGCATAGTAGTGCTACCTAAAAGTTCGGTTAAAAATTCCATTGTTTATTGATTTAAAAGTTCATCAACCGTTTCCTTAATTTTCTTCTTAAACTTGTCCGGATTTGAACGTGCATATAAAAATCCGTCATTGGTAAGGTCGAATCGTTTGTTTCCTTTTACAACAATTAAATTCTGACCATAAACCTTGTGTTTTTTAGCTATCGGCTCTGTCGATTTTTCTTCTACATTTAAAGACGTAAATGTTATTTTTCCTGATTTCATCTGTTCAGGATATAGAGCTTCTAGCGATTTCTTTGTTTCTGCCTCAACGGTATTGCACGTTAAACATCTGGCTGTAAAATGAAAATACAATACTTCAATTTTATTGGCTACGTTTGTGGTTTTGGCCGCTTTAGGTTTTGTTTGTCCATTGCAAGCCACAGTCGAAAGTAGCAAACTAAGTGCGAGAAATAATTTAATTATTTTCATTGTTATTTATTATTTAAGGTTAATAATGACGTTAATTCTTGCACACTGGCAACCTTCCCTTTTAAAGCTACTTTACCATCAATAACTAAAGCAGGGGTGGTCATAATACCAAAATTCATAATCTCCATAATATCATCCACTTTTATAATTGTGGCATTAATACCTAGCTTTTCTACCGCTTCACGAATGTTTTGTTCGAGCGTTTTACATTTGGGGCAACCTGTGCCTAATACTTTAATTTCCATACTATTGATTTTTTTATTAATTACTATTCAACTTGTTTAATTTATATTTTGTAAAACATACATTACAAAGGCAACTTGAGCAAGAAAAATTAGGGGCAATCCAACTACAAATTTTAACTGCTTGGTTTTATGATGGAAAAAATACATCGCACTCCACGCTCCTACCGAACCAAATAAACCGGCTAAAGCAAACAAAAAGAACTCCGGCACTCTGTTTAAATTATTTTTTGCCATGTATTTATCACTACCATAAACAATAAAAGTTAGCGTATTTATACACATAAAATACAGCAAAACATACTGGGCATTAGTCACAACAATCGCTTTTTTTATTGATGGATTGAGAAAAAAACTCGCTAAATAATTGCTGCGCAAAAGCCCAGTTTTCTTTATTAATACAGTATTTAACTTTTGGAGATTCAATACTTCCTTGTATTAAACCTGCTTCGCGCAATTCTTTTAAATGTTGCGAAACGGTCGCTTTTGCAATAGGAAGCTCTGCATGAATATCACCAAAATAGCATTGATTTAATCCAGCTAAATAATTCATTATCAAAACTCTTGTAGGATGTCCAAGTGCTTTCGCAAGACGAGCCAATTGTTCTTCTTTTTCTACTGTCATAATAGTATTATTGTTTGTTGTTCGCAAAATTACGAACATAAAATTAAAAAACAAAAAAAAATAATTTTTTTTATCCGGATTAAACCTTATGAAAAATCAAAAGTCATAGAAACATAAAAACAAATTTATAAACCCACTAAAAAATTAGAAGTATGAAAACAAAAAAATTATTGGCACTATTATTTGCCCTAATGATGGCATTTAGTCTTGTCGCACAAGCACCTGCAAAAGGAAAAGGAAAAGGAAAAAGTAAAAGAACCCCTGAAGAAAGAGCAAAAAGACAAACTGAATGGATGAAAACAGATCTTCAGTTAACCGAAGCTCAAGTGGCAGAAGTTGATAAAATCAACCTCAAATACGCTATTGAATCAGAAAAAACAAGGCAAGAATTTAATACAAAAAGAAGAATTAACAGCACTAATAAAAATGCTGAATTGACAAAAGTTCTTACTACAGAACAATATACCAAGCTAGAAAAAATACGTGCAGAGAATAAAGAACAACGAAAACACAAAAAACAACAAATGCGCAGATGCATGCAAGAATCAACAACTAACCAACCAAAATAATATCAAACCTTCCCAAATTCACACCGAAAATTCCAAAACTAAACAAAAAACACGGGCGCCCGCTCGTGTTTTTTCATGCTATTATGGTTAATTTAATCGGTTGTTATCACATCAAAAACTGAAACTTGTCTTTTAAAAATTTCGTCCAACGACAATTGAAATGTTTCAGTTGTAAGCACTCCTTCTATAACGGTAAGTTTTTCTAAAATTATTTGCAACAAATGCCGATTATCTTTTGCATAAATTTTAACGAACATAGCATATTTACCGGTTGCATAATGACACTCAACAACTTCCGGTATTTTTTTAATATCTGCCACAACTTCATTAAAAAACTTCAAATCTTTAAGAACAATACCTATAAAAGCGCAAGTTTGATAACCTATTTTATACGTATCTACAATAAACTCAGAACCTTTAATAATTCCCATATTTATAAGTCGCTGTATGCGCTGATGTATGGCTGCTCCGGATACATTGCACTCACGAGCAACCTCTAAAAAAGAAATTCGCGCATTTTGCGTTACTAGTTCCAGAATTTTTTTATCCAATTTATCCAACTGATGATATCCCATAATTAGGTACAATTTAAAAATTAGTTTATTTTGTATTAGTTAAAAACCGGTAAGCTAACCAAGCCATTACAGGCACTGATGTTTTAAAAGCCTCTAGATCAATTTGAAAAGTTGATGTATGTAAATTACCTGTATGTTGATTAGTAGAACCTTTTACCCCAAATCGATAAAAACTACTCGGATAAAGCTGACTATAAAAGCCAAAATCTTCTCCTGTCATACGCACCTCCAGTTCTTCTACATGCTGTTTTCCAACATATTCCGAAGCAAATGTAATAGCATCGGCAGTAATAATAGCATCATTTTTTACTGAAGGATAACCATCTGACAATTCACAATCACAAGTACAAGCATAAGCAGCAGAAGTTTCTCTAACAATTCTACGAATATGCTCTTTACAAGTTTTTCGCCATGTTTCATCCAAGGTGCGTAAGGTACCGGCAAGTGTAACTTCATCAGGTATCACATTGGTTGAACCATCGGCAATAAACTTACCAAATGTAAGTACCATAGGTGCAAATGGAGGGCATAAACGTGCCTTTATTTGTTGCAAAGAAACTAAAATTTGTGAGGCACAAAGCACCGTATCATTACATAAATGCACCAAAGCTCCATGACCACCTTTTCCTTTTACAGTAATATGCACTTCATCGGCCGAAGCCATAATTTGTCCGGCTCGAAAAGCTACCGTACCCACAGGATAATCTACCGAAGCATGCTGACCAATTATCACATCAGGCTTGTATGTATCAAACACACCATCTTCCAGCATCAAACGAGCACCTCCCGGATGACGTTCTTCACCGGGTTGAAAAAGTAAAAGCACAGTTCCTTCCACTTCATTTTTTAGTTGCGAAAGCACTTTTGCCACCCCTAACAAGCTAGCCACATGAGCATCATGACCGCATGCATGCATGCAATGAGAAACTGTTGATTTGTAATCCAAATTAGTTTCTTCATCAATAGGCAAGGCATCCATATCTGCACGTAAAGCTATTGTTTTTTTCGTCGGGTTTTTACACGCTAACACACCTAACACACCATATGTTCCAATATTGGAACGAAACGGAATCTGCATTTCGGCAAGTTGTTTTTGTATATATGCGGCAGTTTCTTTTTCTTGAAAAGATAATTCGGGATGCGCATGTAAATGCTTATATGCTTCACACACATATAAAAAAACAGAAGAACAAAGAGATTCAATTTTTGATTTCATTTTTAAAAAGTTCAAACAGTATCACAAAGATAAAATTTTAATACACTTTTCATATGTTAGTTTGGACGGATTTTTGTTTTTTTGTAAAAAGTAAATTCTTTTACAAATTAGTTTCTAAAATAACATTAAATTTCTAAATTTGCATTTCTATAATTCATTTTATTAAAGTTTTAATTATGAAAAGGCTGTTTTTTGTCAGTTTTTTGATGTTAGCCAGTTTGATGTTAATGGCACAAAAACCAATTGCTAAATTTAAAGCCCACACGCATGATTTTGGAACAATTTACGAAAAAGAAGGAAAAGTTAGTCACACATTCGAATTTACTAACACAGGGAGTAGTGATTTATTACTATTAGATGTAAAAGCCTCTTGTGGTTGCACTACGCCAAAATACAGCAAGAAACCTATCCCACCGAAAGGAATGGGATACATTTTAGTTTCCTATAATCCAAAAGCCAGACCGGGACCTTTTAATAAAACCATTACTGTAAGCAACAATTCTGCCGAAGATAAAATTCAACTTGCTATTAAAGGAGATGTAATTCCTATTCCTCAAAAAAAAATAAATAACTAAAAATAAAAAATATAACCATGAATAAAAAATTAGTTTTTGCTATAATTACCGTAATTTTTAGCATGTGTGCATTTGCACAAAAACCAGTAATAAAATTTTCAGAAACGACTTACGATTTTGGAACCATTTCTGAAGAAGATGGTAAAGTATCACATGTATTTGAATTTACAAATACCGGTGCAGTTGATTTAGTTTTAAAAAACGTACAAGCTTCTTGCGGATGTACTACTCCTCAATGGGTAAGAGAACCTGTAGCTCCAAAACAAAAAGGAACAATTACAGTTACCTATACTACAGCCGGAAGACCCGGTCCTTTTACAAAAACAATAACCGTATCCAGCAATGCAGATAAAGTTGTTTTAACTATTAAAGGAGTAGTTACCCCTAGAGGTCAAAAAGTAGAAGATGCTTATCCTGTTTTAAAAGGCGATGTACGCATTAAAACTGAAACTATCAACTTTGGTGACATTGCAAAAGGAGAAACAGGAAAAGCTATCCTATCTGTTGCCAATGTATCAAAAAAAGATGCATTAATTACTTTTATCAACAACCCTGCTTTTATTAATGCCGAAACAAAAAGCATTAAACCTGACGAAAAAGGAAATATATCGTTAACTTTCAATACAACTCTTTTTAAAGAATGGGGTAGAACACAAAAAGACATCTATTTTATTACCGGAAATATAAAAGACAAAAAAGCAACAAAACATAAAATAACCATTACAGCAAATATTTTTGAGCGTTTTACAGAACAACAAATTGCCAACGCTCCCACCTTACAAATTGCCAACGAAATTGTTGCAGGCGAAGTTGAAAAAGGAAAAACAAAAACTGTAATTGCTACTTTTAAAAATACCGGAAAAAGCACTTTATTCGTTCGAAACATTAAAGCAGCAGGGTCTACTATTAAAATAAAATCGTACACAAAACAAGTTCCTGTTGGTAAAGAAGGGAAAATTAAGTTGACAATTGACGCTTCAAAACTTTCTTCTCAAGATTATAGAGAAACCATATCATTGATGGCAAACGATCCACAAAATGTAAACAAAAATTTTGTATTAAGCTATAAAGTAAAATAGATAATTCTCATTATAAAAAAGGGGATAACAAATAAAATAGTTATCCCCTTTTTTTGTACTTTCGCAGTATGAGTAACGAACAAAAACACATAGAAAACAGCGAGCAATATATCGGATTAAATGTAAACAAGGGCATTACACAACCTCCTGTTATAAATCCGCATTTAAAAGCAAATAGAGCTAAAAAGAAAAACTACTCAGTCGACGAGTATGTTTCGGGCATACAATCCGGAAATATTTCCATTCTAAGTCAGGCTGTTACCTTGGTAGAAAGTGCTAAACACGAACACCAAGAAATTGCCCAACAAGTAATTGAAAAATGCTTACCACTTGCCGGCAAATCTCATCGCATTGGTATTACAGGAGTGCCGGGTGCAGGCAAAAGCTCATTTATTGAAACACTGGGCATGCATATAACCCAACAAGGCCATAAATTAGCCGTACTAGCTATAGACCCTAGTAGCGAACGCTCAAAAGGAAGCATTTTAGGAGATAAAACCCGAATGGAAGAACTTTCAGTTTCGAAAAACGCCTTCATTCGACCCTCACCTTCGGCGGGTTCTTTAGGCGGTGTAGCACGTAAAACACGCGAAACAATTATTCTCTGTGAAGCTGCCGGTTTTGATACCATTTTTGTAGAAACAGTAGGTGTTGGTCAGTCCGAAATTGCCGTACATTCCATGGTCGATTTCTTCTTATTAATACAACTCTCAGGCACAGGCGACGAGCTGCAAGGGATTAAACGCGGAATCATGGAAATGGCAGATGGAATTATTATCAACAAAGCGGATGGACAAAATATAGAACGAGCAAAAACGGCACGCAACCTTTTTCAAAACGCCTTACACCTTTTTCCAAAACCAGAATCGGGGTGGGACCCACAAGTGCTCACTTGTTCCTCCATCGAAAAAACAGGCATTTCTGAAATATGGAACATGATTATTTCTCAACAAGCTTTTACCAAAAAGAATGGGTTCTTTGAACGCAAACGTAGCGAACAGGCAAAATATTGGATGTACGAAAGCATCAACGAACAACTCAAAAACAACTTCTACGACAAGGAAGATATTCAATCCAAGCTCGCTCAATTTGAAAAAAAGGTTTTAAATAATGAGATAAGCTCCTTTATTGCCGCAAAAGAAATGCTAGATTTTTATTTTAAAAAATAATGCCTGTGAATTCAGATTTATCACAACAAGTAAAAATCGGTAAAAATATCGAAACCAAATTACTACAAGTAGGTATTGATTCGTTTAAAAAGCTACAATCAACAGGTAGTCAAAAAGCATGGCTTATGCTTCATGCTCTTGATGCAGGAGCCTGTATCAATGAACTATATGCATTAGAAGGTGCCCTAAAAGGAATTAGATGGCACGATTTAACTAATCAAGAAAAACAAGAACTAAAACTTTTTTTCGATAGGGTAAAAAAAGATGTATGATAGACACACACGCCCATATTTATTTACCGGAATTTGATGAAGACAGAACCGCAGTAATTGACCGTGCAAAAGCTGTGGGAGTTTCGCACATCATCCTCCCAAATGTAGATTCAGACACGATAAACAATCTGCTAAAGCTAGAAAACAGCGAACCCGATTTTTTTCACGCTGCCATGGGTTTACATCCTACATCAGTAAAGTCCGACTGGGAAAATGAATTAGCTATAATAAAAACCCAAATTGACAGCAGATCATTTTGTGCCATTGGTGAAATAGGCATTGATTTGTATTGGGACAAAACATATTTAAAAGAGCAAATAATTGTATTTGAAAAACAATTAGAGTGGGCAATAAATTTAAATTTACCCGTTATTATACATGTTCGTGAAGCATTTGCAGAAACACTGGCGTGTGTAAAAAAAATAAATTGCAAGCACCTGCGGGGTGTATTTCATAGTTTTGGAGGAAGTTTAACAGAAGCAGAAACAATTATGAAATTAGGTGGATTTAAGCTAGGTATTAATGGCGTTGTAACCTTTAAAAATTCAGGTTTAAAAGATTATTTGGCAAACATCCCATTAGAAATGCTTGTACTAGAAACAGATGCACCTTATTTAAGTCCCGTTCCTTTTAGAGGGAAAAGAAATGAACCAATGTACCTGTTGCAAATAGTAGAAAAACTGACAGATATCTATCAGGTAACAAATGAGACTATACGTAAAAAAACCTACGAAAACAGTTTGCAAATTTTCAATTTCATTCATTAAGCCAACAATATCTCTAATCAATTCTTTTCAAAGAAAACAACTTTTTTTTCAACAGACACATTACATTAAATATAAAAGCTTTGCAATTCGTATTTTTTTTATAATTTAGTGCCCGATTTAACCTTAAACAAAATACAAGCAAAAAAAGGGAGAGATGCTCGAGTGGTTTAAGAGGTACGCTTGGAAAGCGTATGTACCCGTGAACGGTACCGGGGGTTCGAATCCCTTTCTCTCCGCATCTTTTCTAAAAACGAAAGGAAGTAATTCAATTAAAAAATAAAAACAAAAACTTTAATTAACTTAAAAAACAAAAAAATGAAAAAGGTATTTGCAATCTTAATCTTAGGCGTTCTTACCCTTGGAATTACTCTTAACCTAGCTGCTCAAGAAGCCGCTCCTGTTAAAGTTGATTCTGCACAAGTTGACTCTGCTGCAACTGCATCTGAAGAAGCTGTTGCTCCTGCTGAAGCAGAAGGTGGTATTCACAAAGCATTGAAAATAAAATTTATTGAAGGTGGTGCCGGCTTTATGGCCACAGTTGCTTTCTGTTTAATTTTTGGTTTAGCATTAGCTATCGAAAGAATTCTTTATCTTAGCTTAGCTTCTACAAATACAAAAAAATTATTAGAAGAAATTGAAGCTGCTATCGAAAAAGGCGGTGTTAGCGCAGCTATGGAAGTGTGTCGCAATACACGCGGACCTGTTGCATCAATATTCTTCCAAGGTTTATCTCGTTACGATGAGGGTGTTGATGTAGTAGAAAAAACAGTTACATCTTACGGAAGCGTACAACTTGGTTTATTAGAGAAAAACTTAAGTTGGATTACCTTATTTATTGCACTAGCTCCTATGTTAGGGTTCTTGGGTACAGTAGTAGGTATGATTCAAGCATTTGACAAAATTCAACAAGTGGGTGATATTTCTGCAACAGTAGTAGCAGGAGGTATTAAAGTAGCATTATTAACAACTGTATTCGGGCTTATCGTAGCTATTATTCTTCAAATTTTCTACAATTACATTTTATCTTTAGTAGATAAAATTGTAAACGACATGGAAGATTCATCTATCTCTTTATTAGATATAGTAGTTAAATATGCAAAAAAATAATTTTCATAAAATAAATTAACATGAAATCATTACCAAAAATATCCTTATGGGTGCTTTTCGGTCTTTCTCTCTTAATAGGATTACTATTCTATTTTGGAGGAAATTCGGGAAGTATACAATCCGGAGGTGAGGCTATAGAAATGCCTACCTATGTAAACCCTCTCATTTATTGGGCTTATTTTTTAATAATTCTTACCATAGCTATTACAATAGGTTTTTTAATCATTCAATTTATTCTTAAACTTAAAGACGATAGTAAAGCCGCTTTAAAATCACTGGTTGCTGTTGTTGGAGTTGCTTTATTAATTATTGTTTCATTTTTCTTAGGCAGCTCTGAACCAATACAAATTACAGGCTATGAAGGAACTGATAATAGCGGTTTTTGGGCGCAATTTACAGACATGTGTTTATTTTCAATGTATGCTCTTGTAATAATTGCCTTTCTATCAATTTTTGCTGTAGGTTTATTTAAGCAAGTAAAAAAATAACATTGAAGAATTATAATCTAACAGATAATTTTAATTATGTCAAAAAGAGCAGTTCCTGAAATTAACGCCAGTTCGATGGCCGATATTTCATTCTTATTACTTATATTCTTCCTTGTTACTACCTCTATGGCAGTAAATAAGGGGCTGACAAGAAAATTGCCACCTCCAATACCTAAAGATCAACCGGTTCCTGAACAAGTTGATGTTAACAAACGAAATGTGTTTGTGGTATTAATTAACAGCCAAAACCAACTGATGGTTCAAGGTAAACAAATGGATATAAAGGAATTAAGAACAAAAACAAAGGAGTTTATAAAAAACGAATTTAACGATGTAAACTTACCGGTTCTAACTCAGGTAACTATAAAATCAATAGGAACAGTTAATGTTACTAAAGATCACGTTATCTCGCTTCAAAACGATAGAGGAACGGATTATCAAGCTTATTTGGAAGTACAAAACGAACTTGTTGCCGCATATAATGAACTTAGAGATGAGTTGGCAAAAGAAAAATTTGGCACTTATTTCAATAATCTGGAGGAAGAATCGCAAAATGCAATACAAAAAGTGTATCCTCAAAAAATATCTGAAGCAGAACCTAAAAACTACGGAGGGGTAAAATAATGGCAAAAATTAGAAAAGATGAGAAAAAAGGAGTTCCTGCTATTAGCACGGCTTCCTTACCCGACATTATTTTTATGTTGCTATTTTTCTTTATGGCAACTACTTCAATGAAAGAGGTAACATATATGGTTAGATTTTCAGTACCTGAAGCCACCGAACTAACAAAACTCGAAAAGAAAACACTGGTTCGATATATTTATGTAGGTGAGCCTCGCATGGATTTAATTAAAACTCATGGTACCGAAAGTCGTATTCAAATTGATGATGAATTTGTGGATGTTAACAACATTGACCAAACCATTACACTTGAGAGAGAAAGCATGAACGAAGCAGATCAACCTAAATTGATTGTTTCTATTAAAGCCGACAAAGAAACAAAAATGGGTATTATCACTGATATTAAGCAAGAACTTAGAGATGCTTATGCATTGAAAATAAGCTATGCTGCTGTATCTAAAGTAAATGATTAAAACTCCAATTATACTTAAAGAGAGGGCTTCTGAATATTCAGAAGCCCTCTCTTTTTAAGTATAAACTTTTAACTACCTAAATGTTATTCTTTCAATCGTTTGTTGGTAAAAACATATACAACCAATCCAACTACCATAGAAACACCGGCAGCTACCAATAACGAATTAGATTCTTTTCCAAAGAAATATATTACTAAAAAAACAACTCCCAGTAAAACAATGATTGGACCTAATGCTTTCAATAAATTTTTCATTTTATATAATTTTTAATAGTTCTGCTTATGCATACAAAATAAATAATAATTATTACAGCAACGAAATTTTTTGTCAAAAATAATATTTCTGTTGATAACTATTTGCATTAAAAGCGGATAGCTACTTACAAAAAGCTGTATATTTGTGAATTAACTCTTTATTTTCATATCAAAAGAGCTCTATTTACTCATGATTATACATAAAGAAACAAAATTAGAACATCCATTAGCTAAGTTTATATTTTGCCCTGTGTGTGGTGCTAAATCATTTGCTCCTCATACTAGTAAAGCTAACAAATGTAGCACTTGTAATTTTGAATACTTTTCCAACTGTGCCTCTTCTGTTGCTGTATTTATTGAAAACGAAAAAAATGAATTATTGGTTTGTCGAAGATCAAAAGAACCTTATAAAAACACTTTTGACCTTCCGGGAGGATTTGTAGATATGTGTGAAACAGCCGAAGAAGCCGTTGAACGTGAAATAAAAGAAGAACTTAACATAGCCATTACAACTACCAATTATTTATTTTCATTACCAAATATATATCCTTACCAAGGCATAAATATACATACTTTAGATTTATTTTTTAAATGTACTGTAACGTCATTTTCAGGACTTAAACCAGCCGATGACGTGTCGGAGATATTTTTTTTGGCAAAAAATAAAATTACTATCCCCTCTTTTGGGTTACCATCTATTCAAAAGGGAATTGAAAAATATTTACATTGATTTTAAGCTAAAAACACCTAACAATGAAGAAACATATTTTATGTAGCTTATTTATTTTAAGCGCATTAATCAGCAATGCACAAGAAACCTTTATAAACTACAATTCCGATAAATATTTTTTTGAAGGAAAAGATTTATTTGCACAACAAAAATTTGCGGCATCGTTACTTTGTTTTGAAAAGTTTTTAGAGGAACAAAAAAACGCAAACGCTGATATACGACAAGAAGCAGAATACTACACAGCTTGTGTGGCTTACGAATTGCGTAAAGATAACGCCACCGAAAAACTTGAAAGCTATTTGGCAAAATACCCCTACACTCAATTTGAAGATAAAATTTATTTAATGCTCGGAAATAGTGCCTTTGAAACACGAAGATATAACTTGGCAATAAAAAACTACGAAAAAATAAACAAAAAACACATCAGCAAAACCGAAAACATAGAGGCGTCATTCAACCAAGGATATGCCTATATAGAAACTGCTGAATACGCCAAAGCTAAACCTCTTTTTAAAAGTATAAAAGGAAAGAAAACACGGTATGATGTTGCAGCTACTTATTACGCATCCTATGCCGATTATTGTTTAAAAAATTATGATGCTGCTTTAGATGGATTTTTATTGATAGAAGATAGTCCGGAATTTAGTTCGTTTGTACCTTATTATATTGTTCAAATATATTATTTCAAAAAGGAATATGATAAACTACCACCTTATGCTAATAAAGTTCTTGAACTAAACCCAAGCAATCCAAACAACTCTGAGATTTACCGTATATTAGGGGAGAGTGCCTATAAAAAGCCTAATTATGATGAAGCTATTTCGTATATGAAAAAATACGAAGCAAGCTCTAAAAAGGTAATGAGAGAAGATATGTACATTTTAGGAATGTCTTATTTTAAAACTAACGATTATGCAAAAGCCTCAACCTATCTTGCAAAAGTAACTACTGTAAAAGATTCCTTATCACAAAATGCCTACCTTCATTTAGGATTTTGTTATGTAAAGTTGAATCAAAAAAATAATGCTCGTATGGCATACGCTTCAGCTGCCGATATGGATTTTGATGAAAAAGTAAAAGAAGAAGCTGCCTACAATTATACCCTTTCAACATTAGAAACAACTACTCCTTTTGGCGAATCAATTACAGCCTTTGAAAATTTTATTACAAAATACCCCACTTCAGTATATAAAAATCAGATATACGAAAACCTTGTTACAGCTTACTTATCATCAAAAAATTACGTTGCAGCGAGCATTTCACTTTCAAAACTAAACAATTTAAGTCCTGAAATGAGAAATGTAAAAGCCTATATCTTATTTCAATTAGGTACAGAACAATTTGTGAAAGGTAATTTTGATGAAGCAGTAAACATTTTCACCAATGCATTAAGCGAATCTTCTCCTAGTTTCAAAAGCGCTCAGGTGTATTACTGGAGAGCCGAAAGTTACTTTCGATTAGAAAAATATAACGAAGCCAGAAAAGATTACACCGAATTTATAAACAAAAAAGGAGCTGCAGAAATGCCTGAATACAACTTGGCAAATTATGCTATTGCATACACTTTCTTTAAACAAAAAAATTACAGCGAAGCTCGCTCCATGTTTAATAAGTATATAAAAAATGAGAAAAATACCCTATCAGCCAATTATGCCGACGGACTAGACAGATTGGCCGATTGTTATTTCATTGCGCGCGATTTTTCCAATGCAGAAAAATATTATGCTCAATCAATTGAAAAAGGAGGTAAAAACGGCGATTATGCTTCCTTTCAAAAAGCCTTTGTTCAAGGACTACAAAAAAACTACCGAGGAAAAATTCTTGGCTTACAGAAATTAATTACAGACTACCCACAATCCGACTACCAAGACGATGCCTTTTATGAAATGGGACGTTCCTTTGTGTTACTCGACCAACAAAAAAATGCCATTGATGCCTACCAAATTTTAATTGCAAAATACCCGCAGGCTCCTTTGGCTCGTAAAGCCGCTTTCGAAATTGGTATGTTATATTACAATCAAAATCAAAACGAACAGGCTATAGAAGCTTTTAAAAAGGTAATTAACGATTATCCAAACAGCGAAGAAACAAGAACCGCATTGGAAACATTAGAATCTATCTATGTTGAACAGAATAAAGTAGATGAATTCTTTGCGTATACCAAAACATTGGGAGCCGGCATTGTAGTTGCCAATCCTTCAAAAGAGGACTCTTTAACCTATTTGGCGGCAGAAAGAATGTATATGAAAAACAATTTTGCCGGAGCTACGGGTAGTTTTGAACGATACTTACAAAATTTCTGTGATAACGGTCGTTTTTGCACCTCGGCACGTTTTTACTTAGCCGATTGCTACTACTCTACCGATAGAATTGACGAAGCCTACACCCAATACAAAACCCTTTCTACCATGCTGGGGAATCCATTTATGGAAACCGTATTGGTGCGTTTATCAGAAATTGCTTACGACAAAAAAGAATTTGAAACAGCTTTGGCTTCATTCAAACAATTACAAATTATTGCTGAAGACCCTGAAAATGTAAAAGCATCAAAAATTGGGGTACTACGTTGCAGTTTTTTACTAAATGACACAAAAACAACGATTGCTATTGCTAATGATATTTTAGCTACTAAATCAATTGACCAAAAATTAGCACGTGAAGCTCGATTTTATTTAACAAAATCATACTTACTAAACAACGAAGCTGAAAAAGCACTCCCCGATTTAAAACTATTAGCAAAAGATTTACGCACAGCCTCGGGAGCAGAATCTAAATACCTGTTAGCAAACTACTATTTTGAAACCGCTAACGATAAAAAAGCAGAAGATGAAATTACTGATTTTATACAAAAGGGCAGCTCTCACCAATATTGGTTGGCCCGTTCGTTTATACTATTGGCAGACATTTATATCAAACGAGGAGATGATTTTCAGGCCAAACAATACCTGCTTAGCTTACAAGAAAATTACACCACACCAGATACCATACAAGACCTTGTATTAGAGCGATTAGAAGCAATTAATACGCGCCAAAATAATAGCATAGAATAAAAACATTACTTACAGATATACGCATGAAAAAGTTACTCTATAACTTAAGTTTACTACTTTCTTTAAGTATGTTATCATTACATACTTACGGTGAATCTACTGATTCTACCCTAATAAAAAGAGATGTTACCATAGAAAAAGACTATGTGCCTACTATTAAAGATGCCGGTAAAATAAACGAGATTCCTTCAATTATTGATGCTGAAATAAAACAAATTGATGTTTCCTACTCTCCTTATTCTGTTTTATTACAACCCGATTATCAGATTAGGAAACTTGAATCGGCTCGATTAAAAATGCCTTTAAACCTCAATCGTAAAGAAGGATATCTACGACTCGGCATGGGTAACAGATGGGCAACTTTGGCCGATTTTATGTACCCAATACTGAACAAACCGAATTATCGATTAGATATCAACCTTAATCATAACGGCATTTTTAGTAAAATGGATAAGATAGATGAAAAAATGCACCACGACAATAAAGCAGGTCTTTCTTTCAATCGATATTATGAAAACGGAGAATTATTTATTAACGGTGGATACGGATATGAAGCTTTTAATTATTACGGAGAAAATTTTATACTTGCCAAGTATGCAACAAGTACTTTTTTAAACGAAATTGGTTCTTCTTTTCTAGGACAAGACTATCTCCCTCGGTACGCTAATATTTCGAGATGGGATTTCTCACTTGGTTACAACAGCAAATTAAACGATAAGGACTATAGTTACAGCTTAAGTTCGAAATACAATGGGTTTTCTACCCCAGTGGGTTTAACCGAACATACTATTGACACCAAGCTGTTTTTCGATAAAAAAATTGACGAAAATAAAGTTGGGTTAGACCTTAAATTACTAAACTTACTGTATAATTCAAACAATGTGCAAAATGAACTGGCACAAGACAATTATGCCGTTTTTTCGTTAAATCCATTTTTCACCTTCGAACAAGCTAAATGGTGGTTGCGATTGGGGGTTAAAACAAACTTTTCAAAAGCATCAGAAGGCAATGCTTTTGCCCCTGTTGCTGATATCGAAGGACAAGTATCGCTCGTTGAAAAATCGATTTATGCATACGGCGCAATTACCGGCGATTACCAAGTAAATTCGATGAATTACATGGAAACCGTAAATAGATACCTAAATTTAAATAAGAAAATTAAAGACACGTACACACCATTCGACATACACGGAGGTTTTAAACTTAAACTCTTATATAACTTTTTAATTGATCTATCTGTTGGTTATAAAACCATTCAAAATCAGTATTTTTTCGTAAATAATACCATTACCAATACAACTATCAGCACCCCTCAATTTACCAATACATTTGGGGTTGATTATCAAGATGCGAATTTATTAAACGCCGGAATTCGGATAAACTACAACTTTAACCAGGCATTCAGTTTTATTATTGCCGGAAAGTATAATTCATGGAAAATGCCGGAGACAAAAACAGCATGGCACATGCCCAAATACGAATTCGATTTTGGTACCGACATGAAACTTACTAAAAGAACAACCATAAATCTATATACCTATTTTGCTTCCGGAAGAAAGGCTATGGCTATCGACGGAAGTTCTCAATCTTTAAAAACTATTGCTGATATAAATCTTGGTTTCTTCTATGCTCATAGTAGCAAAGTAGCTGTATTTGTTAAACTGAACAATTTACTCAACAGCCATTACCAAACATGGAATGGATATGAAGTTATAGGGTTTAATGGTTTGTTAGGGTTAACTTTTTCTTTTTAATTGACCTAAAACTAGTTGCTTCTAAAAAAAGAACTATTCAAAAACAATGTTATATGCAAATGACGCAAAAACACAAACTTTATTTTGTGTTAATTTGCGTCATTTGTGTTATTTGCGTTCAGAATATTTTTTAGACAATTTCTATTTATTAGAAATGTTGAATTCTTACCCTTAAGCCTTAGTTAATAAAACCACTGCTTGTGAGGCTATTCCTTCTTGTCGGCCAACAAAACCCAATTTTTCGGTGGTAGTAGCTTTTATAGAAATATCTTCTTCGTCTAATTGAAGTATGGAAGCTAAGGTTTTTCGCATTAAAGGTATATATGGCGATAGTTTGGGTTGTTGCGCCGATACAGTAACATCTATATTGCCTATTTCAAAACCTTTAGTTCGAATTAACGCATGTGTATCTGCCAGTAAAATTTTACTGTCAATATTTTTAAAAGAATCGGAGGTATCCGGAAAATGAACACCAATATCTCCCATATTTGCAGCACCAAGCAAAGCATCGCAAATGCTGTGGATTAACACATCGGCATCGGAGTGCCCCTCTAATCCTTTGTAATATTCTAATTGAATACCACCGATCCATAATTCACGTCCTTCTACCAAACGATGAACATCGTATCCAAACCCTACTTTTATTTTCATTTACAACTCCTGTTTAAGTTCATGTACCTGTTTTAAATATCAGTATTTGTATTGCTTTATGCTGCATTAAAATAAAATTATACAAACATGATAAATATCAAAAAAAAACAAGTTGCTACAAAAGTAACAACTTGTTTTAATTTACTATAAGGTTCTATTTTTTATTTTATCTGCCTAAATCTTTTAATCCTTCCATATCGAACGTTAAGGTAAAGCGTATCGTTTGATCCAAAGGATTTGTTTGTTGTGCTAAAATATACGAAGCATCTAATTGGAACATGTTTAATTTAAATCCGGCACCAAAGCTAAAAAAAGTTCTATTTCCTTTGGTTTTACTTTCGTGGAAATAACCGGTACGTACTAAAAATTGTTTGTTGTACGAGTATTCAAGACCGGCACCCCACGAAAATTCTTTAATTTCTTCAGAGAAACCTCCCGAGGCATCACCAAAAGAACTAAAAAGACCTCCAAGAGGAGACTTTTCTAAGTTTGCATCATAATCTGCTTGCCATTGATCTTTAGCAACTTGATATTCGGCTGAATTTGCCGCTAAACCTTCCGTATAATCAGATAACAAAGGGGTACTCGGTATCAATAATTTGTTTACATCCACACTCACTGATAATTTATTAAAGTTATCAATCGGATATACAAAGGAAGTACCTAAACGAAAGTTAGTAGGAATAAACAAATCATTATTTCCTTTATCATATGACATTTTAGAACCAATATTAGAAATATTTAACCCAAAAGCTAAGGAGCCATCGTCCGAAGGAAAATTTAAAGGAATTTTGTAGGTAGTGGCAATATCGGCGGCAACAGATTTACCAGGATATAGTTCTTCAACCATACCTCCACTTAAATCAGCATAAATAAAGCGAAGTGCTACCGAAGCCGACCAGTTTTCAGATAATAACCTTGAATAAGCTGCATCTATAGCAAACTCACTGGGATTAGTGGTTGCTAAAGGGGTTCCATCAGCATTGGTTAAATCAACATCTCCTAACGAAAAATAACGTAAAGAGGCACTAATGGTTTGTCGTTCGCCAACCTTAAAAAACCCGCATAAATAGGCCAAGTTAATGTCTTTTACAATTTTACTCATCCAAGGAGTGTAAGAAAATGAAACGCCTCCGGGGCTATCCATAAACACATACTTAGAAGGATTCCAATGTTGAGAATTAGCATCGGCAGATGTAGCAACCCCTACATCTCCCATACCACCGGCTCTTGCATCAGGAGTTATTGACAAAGAAGGAGAGGCTGTAATCAATGGATTTAATCTTGATGTTTCATCAATATCGGTTTGCGAAAAAACCGCTACACTAAAAAATAAAACAGAAGTAAGAATTAATAATTTCTTCATGAGACACATATTTTTTTGAAATGCAATTATACAATAAATCTTATAATATATAACGAAAATCTGCCAAATTATTGTTATCGAACCAATAATTTATTTGTTTTTGTAGAGAAATCGCTATTTTCTTCCGATTCTACAAAAATCCGATACAAATACATTCCTTTTTCAATTTTTCTACCTGTATCTGTTGTAAGATCCCAATCAATAATAGCGGTATTAGTGTCGGAATAGATTACCTGAGCTCTATTCCACACCAAAGACCCTGTTAAATTATAAACTAGCACCGTAACAGTCATCTTAGACAAAGGCTGGTTGTGTTTAAAAATAAAGCGAACATAGGTTTCGGCAGGGTTTGGTGCTGCAATTAACGAATACAAGGTTGGTTCTATACCTGTTTTTACCCTAAAATTTAACTGTTGGGTGGTAGAGTTATTTAACAAATCCCACGCTCTAAAAGAAAGCGAATACGAGCCATCTTCCAAGGTCGGAATCTCATATACCACTTGTCCTGATTTATAATCGCCAAAAGACGACTCGTAGTAATCATTCAAATTAAAACTATGGTTTGGATCATTATTTAGCGTTAACAACAAATCATGACCTATGCCACCTCCCACCATATTAATACCATTTTCGTCACTTAAGTTGGCATAAAATACCGGCGTTGCATCCACCACATCATTATCCATAAATTCGGGCGAATTAATATACATTGACATTAAAGGACCGTTATTTTCGAATACAAAATCAGATTTAGAACCACCCACATAAAAACTTTCAAACGAACCTTGCGCTTCTAAATTGTTTGTTTCATCCACGGCATACATATTTATGCGACCCGTATCGTAATTATAGGCAATATCTTTAGGGACCATAAATGTAACCGTAAACAACCCATTAATTACTTTTGTTTTACCCACAAACAGCATATTTGTACGATCGTAAAAAGTATAAATAGAATCCGACTCGTTACCCAATGTTTTTACCGGCATTTTTTTATCATAAATAGCTACTGTTAACTCGCCGTTAAACTGACTAAGAAATTGAGCATCCTGAGTTTGCAGTTGCCCTTTAACAACAACCGTACTTAAAGCTTTAATGGTATCTGCAACTACATTAGAATTACTTGTAATTTCGGTAACTACCACCTTATTTTGAGGCAAAGCAAGCACTAGAGCCGGATCGCCCAACAACGAGAAATTCAATTTATTTTCATCGCCCGAAACGCCATTCTTAGCTCTTCTTACCATTTCGCCTAAGGATAAGGGTTTCCCGTTTTCAAATGCAAATAAATACTTATTAAGTTCTTTATTGAGAATAAAATTATTATGAGCAAAAGAAGTTCTACTACTGGCCAAAGATGCAATTACACCACCGTTAGGATGTAAGAAAAAATCTTCGCCCCCCGATTGATTAATATCATCGTATCGATTAAAGTTACACGATGCCGCTACAAAAAACGGCAGTTTTTTATTAAACATATCGGCAATATCAGTTCTACTAATAATCTTTTCATCAGACAATCCCTCGATACTTGAATGTCCTGTATAATTGATAAAAAACAGTCCGGAATTAAATAAGTTAAAAAACTT
Organism: Paludibacteraceae bacterium; assembly: GCA_016938015.1. Lineage (GTDB taxonomy): Bacteria > Bacteroidota > Bacteroidia > Bacteroidales > Paludibacteraceae > JAFGVL01. Next base: position 3,183 of record JAFGVL010000058.1, on the reverse strand, counting down.
TTCTTTTGCCAAAGGATAAGATTCACCACTGGCTCCCTCCTCTTGTTGGTAAGTATCAAAAAAGAATCGTTTGGGCTGAAAATCGGGGTATTTTTGCTCCACATCAGTCACTAATTGATTGGATTGGTCGGTATGTAGTACGGTATCGTCATCATCGGCTATATAAGCCAAACGATTTTTCCAATAGCCTTTTTGACTATTATCCATATAAGACGTAATTTTAGCTACGATAGAACCGGCTTGTTCTGTAGTAGAAACGGGTATTCTACCTATTCCTATGTCAACTGAACCAAATTGTATATTAACATCTTCATCATCGTCGAGAAACCCGAAATAATCATCCGTAACATACGATGCCACCTCATGCAAAGAATTATACGATTGATAAGTAAGTAATTTACTGCGATTTTTAGTATTGGAATAGATTAATCGATTATCATACGTACCATCGCCAAAAAGCAACAACGATTTAGGCGCATTTTCGGGAGTAGTTGCCCTATCGTAAAACATTTTCATCAACCATCTGAAAGCAGAAGCATCAGGTGTACCGGAAGAAAATTCGTTGTAAATCAAATCCGGTGTAAGTACTAAAACAGAAATACCATCGTTGGTTCTATGTTTTTGGGCTAAAATTTCGGCTTGCGAACTAAATTCAGTAGGCGTAATAATTACCATATCTGTTTGGCCAAGAGCATGTAAATTTTGATTACTCACATCTCCAATAAACTGAGGGGCAGGAAAACTGGCACTTGTGTTAATAGCAAGGTATTCTTTAAGCACCTCTGCCGAATCGAGAAATATATATTGACCGGCAACATAGTTTGCCGGTAGTTGTTTAATAGCCGTAGGGTTAGTAATATCCCATAGTTGTAAGCCCGAATTACCGGCAAGCACATATTCGGCCAATTGTCCGGCTTGAACTATATCCGGATTACGAAACGCCATACTGTTTCCGTACATTATTAAATTACGGTAAGCATTTAAACTAATATAATTGAGCCACGCTTTTCCTACCGAAGTATCATTATACTTGAGTTTAAGCTGTAACCAATCGGATGTTGGTGTAGTTTGATACGAAAACTTACCCGTTGAAGCATATTGCAACGCACCCGAAGTCAATCTGGTCAAAACCATATCTGCACCCAAACTTTCATTATTAATAAAAGCACTCATACTAGTGGTACCGATATATGAAGAAGATATGGCAGGTGCTTTAAAAGCCACATCGAAATCAATTTTTGCAACTTGGGTTAAATCGGCATTCGGGAAATTAAACGAAAAGAAGTATTCGGGGTTCGTGGCAAATTCTTCTCCATACCATTCTCTTCCGGAATTTAGTATATTTCTGGTTTCATTTTCGTACAAGATATAATCTTTAAAACTCGTTACCGTAACAGTTGGCGTATTACTTATGGGAGGCACTACATCAATCGTTTTTTCCACTCCCACATCCGAACTAATAAAATAATACCCAAGAAATGAATAGGGATTTATTTCGCGTACAAACTTCGAATTTACGTCATCATACTTCCACGAAATAGGTCCTTGAGCGTAAAACAACAGGTAATCTCCTTGATTAAACACCCCATCAGCTCCTTTTTCTTTATACACCGAAAGTTGCGGCAAATCATCCCATTTAGGCTTACTGAAATCTTCATTTAATAGAGCTCCTCCATAACCAAAAACACGAGCATTTGCAGGGTTGGGTATACCCCACCGAACTAAATCGGCATACGTAATTTTATGAATACCACTTTGAGTAACCGCAATTTTTACCCATTTGCTGTTTTGTAATACCGAATTTGGTGCAAATTGATGTATTCCAGTAATTTTGGTTGATCTAAATGTAGGGTTAGTTTTTACCCTATATTCAAGTGTAAACGACTCTATTTTTTTGAATTGCCCATTTTGATACACTATTGGCAAAAAATAAATCAAGCCTTTTTTCTGTTTCTTATCAGTTAAATATCTGGTTTTTAATTGAATACTATCTACAATTACATAAGCTGAATTTTTAATAACCCGATTTTCGGGGAATGAAAAATCTACGACTACTACATCACGAATAATTACTGTATCTATTTCTTGATTAGGAGCTAAATTGAATTGATTTGTAAAATAAGGCAAATAACTATCGTCAAGGTTTACTGAATTTTCGAACAACAAGCGGTCAACACCATTATAGTTGGAAACAGACCAACTCAATTGGTAATGGGACTGCTGCACAGTTGCTCCTAAAACAAGTGTGTTAAAACAACAAATCAGTGCTATTATTCCGGCAATGTATTTTTTCATTGCAATAATGTAATTGAAAAATGAATATTTTCGTCTCCGGTAATTACGTGCATGATTTATTTTACGTAAAAATCGAGCATTTTTTTATCTTCTAAATAAGCTGTTAACCTATTATTAATTGCCACTTTGCCTACGCCAAAAGGAGTGCCCGTAAAAATAATATCGCCAATTTTAAGTGTGAAAAACTTACTGGCATAGGCTATAATTTGATCTACCGAAAAAATCATATCTGCTGTATTTCCTTTTTGCACTTTATTTCCATCTATTTCTAAAAAGAAATTTAAGTTAGAAATGTTTTCAAATTCAGCTAAAGGCACAAACTGACTAACTACAGCAGAGCCGTCAAAAGCTTTGCAAATTTCCCAAGGATTACCTAGTGGTCTGAGTTTTCGTTGCAAATCTCTGGCTGTAAAATCAACCCCCAACCCAATAGAACTATAGTACCTATGAGCAAATTTTTCGGCTATATTTTTCCCTAATCGGTCTATTTTTACAATTAACTCTAATTCGTAATGAACTTCGCTCGAAAAATTGGGCAAATAAAAAGGTTTATTGTTTTTCAACAAGGCAGAATCGGGCTTCATAAATAGTACGGGTTCTGTAGGAATTTCATTGTTCAATTCCTTTACATGTTCCCTATAATTCATACCTACTGCAATAATTTTCATCTAATCTAAACTAATTAGTGAGCTTCAAGCACTACTCTGATGTTTGTAATCTATTAAACATTACAGCCAAATGTGCATAAATAGAGGTGTTTTGTACTATAATTTCGTCCGGCACTTTAATTCTAAACGGCGTAAAATTCCATATTGCCTTAATACCTCCCTCTATCATTAACTCAGAAGCTGCTTGTGCTCTATTTGCCGGCACTGTTAATATGCCTAT
>JAFGVL010000057.1 GCA_016938015.1 Paludibacteraceae bacterium | reverse complement strand
TAACTGTTTGTCAGACAATTAAATATACGGATTATTTCCGACATGGACAACTTTTATCTTTTATTTTCTAAATGCACTACGGGTTAAACTATAAACCCTCAACCAATCAACAAATAACCAAATCAACAATCAAGAAAAAGATTCCTAGCGAGAGATTGTGCGCCAGCAATTCTCATAATAGTGATTCCTCATTTCGCTCCGCTTCATTCGGAATGACAAAGCTTTTGTATTAGGAGTGGGGGAGAGAAAGAGGGCGGCTTTGCCGCCCTCTTTCTCTCCCCTAGGCAATAACCTGCTTGATATATCATTCCGAACAAAGTGAGGAATCTGTTTGGGTAAAAAGCTTTCGAATTATCCCCGCTCGCGCGGATAGTTATCCGTGTGTTGCTTGCAAAGCAAAGATAGTATACCAACCAACCGCAGGTATCTGTTGCGTGTTAACTAAAAAAACACACAAGGCTAGCAGGGCAGCGAGGGGCTAATCCTGCCGGTAATTACATAATAAATTGTTAAATAAATGCTGTTTTTATTAACATTTATTTTGAAATGATAGCGTAAACCAAAAGTATTTTAGTATTTTTAAATTTCAAAATTTAAATGTTACTATAGCCACGCTTTATTACTTACTCTAAAAACGCTACTACTATGAAAAATCGAAATTTGTGTATGCAAGCAATTGTATTGTTTTGCTTACTACCTGCCAACCTGTTTTCGCAACAGATAATTGCCGACCATACGGTGGTTGATAAATACGACCAAATTCCGCAGTTGTATATCAATAAAGTAAAAGAAATGTGGGTAACAATTCCCGGCGAATCGCATTCATTGGGCTACAGGGTAGGCTGTCAATTACTGGCAGATTTAAATGCTGCTTATCCGGTAAGTGTTACCGAATCGGGTAATCCGGAAGTGTATACGAATGAACACTTACGTTTAAGTAAAGCCACATGGGGCGATGTTTCGAGCGAAACCGGATGGCAATACGGCTATGGCGAGGAAGATTGGTATACTTCGCCACTTGCTATATCCCGAACAAAAAACCATATAAGCTATTGCAATACAAATAGCCTTGCTATTGCAGCCATGGGTTTTGGGTGGTGTTGGGATATGACCTGGACAAATTCTCCTACAGGTACAATCGATCCCTTGTATCAAGTTAGATGGGCAGGTAGTTCGGATGGCGGACCACAAGGAAATGCAGCTTGGGGACTCGATGCAAATGATTCTGTTTTAACCGGCAATTCAGTGTGTATGGATAACTACCTGATTGCCACCACCGAATATAGTAATTACTGTGCCGCAAATAGTTATCCTACCAAGCTGTTTTTTACAACAGGTCCTGTTGATGGTGGTGGAAACACAGGTGAAAATGGGTATCAACGAAGTATAAAACATGAGTACATCCGAAATTATGTACAGGCATCTTCAGACAGAATTCTTTTTGATTATGCCGATATTTTATGCTGGAGTGATGCCGGAGAGCAGCATACAATAACATGGACAGATTATGGCAGCGTACTTCGAACCTTTCAATACATACACAGTGATAATATGCTCGACTTGGATGGAAGTTATGCAGAAGATGGCGACCATATTGGGCAGCGAGGTGCTGTTCGATTAGCCAAAGCATTATGGTGGATGCTGGCTCGAATTTCCGGTTGGGATGGCATAGCAACAGATAGTAAACCAACTACTGCTTACGGTGCAACGAGCTTGGTTTATCCCAATCCTGTAAAGGATATACTAACTATCCAACCAAATCAATCTTTTATAAAGGCTACTATAAGCTTATCTAATCTAAACGGACAAGAATTAATCCGAAAACATATACAACAAAACACTACTCAGATAGATTTAAGTAACCTTTTAAGTGGTATCTATTTGGCTAAAATTACAACCGACAACACCGTTGAAGTAGTGAAAATAATAAAAGAATAAGGTGGCCGGTATTGCTTTAAGTCTGCAACTTGAATTTAAAACGATGGTAGTTTTCAACTACAATCAGTTACAAACTGATTTAATAATGAGTTCAAGTTATGCTATCCCTCAGCAGACCAGCGATTACATCGCAGGGTAAATAAAAAAGAATAAAAGCCACACCAGAGCACTGGTGCGGCAGCGATGGCTCTTTGTATGTGTATAACTTAACAAAAAATAAATAAACTAATTTGTTGGCCTTGCTTGTTTATTTTTTTTACTTTTGGAAAGTGTAAGGTAAAACCGTATGGTATATACCCAGCTGCCGTGTGATTGCATCGCAGGGTAAATAAAAGAGAATAAAAGCCGCACGAGACTCGTGCGGCAGCGATGAATCTAAATTGAATAGTATGAAAAAAAATCTGTATTATTTGCTTTTTATTGTTGTATTTGCTTCTTGTTCTAAAGCAGTAGTTTCTGTTTCAGATAAGCAATTTCCTTCGATTAGTTTGATAAATCATTACGAGTATTTTCAAGGTAAACATGAATTTTCTCAATTAGGAACGGCTTTTTTACTCAATTATAAGAATGACACTTTTGCAATTACTGCAAAACATATTCTTGCAGTAATTAAACCTGATAGTTCAAAAAATCTTACACTGGATAATTTTGTAAAAACCTGGACAATGAGTCCATTAAATAAAGAAAATGAACTAGTTATTGTAGATAAATTATTAAACGAGGATAAAAATGAAAGTTTAAAATCTAAAACTCTTTACGAAAAAGATTGGCTGGTTTTTTCAATAAAAGAAAATAGATCAAATGTTTTACCACTCGAATTTCGGGAAAAACCATTAATAAAAGGGGAAAAACTTTATGTAATAGGTTGGACTCGACATATGAAAGAAGGTGATCAGCGTGTTTATGAATTTGAATTCTATAAAACTAAAGGAACTCATCTTTTAATGAAGAAACTTATAATCCCTGAAAAAATGGGTGGTTTGAGTGGAGGACCAGTTGTTGACGAAGATGGTAAATTAGTTGGAATTGTATCAAATAATGAGTTTAGCCTTTTTGCGATGGAAAAAATGCCTGCTCCTGTAGGTACAGATGATTTAAAAGCATTCTTGAACAATTATCTAAACAAATAATCCAAGAGATAATTTGTAAATTCTATAAACTACGGTGTACAACATGCGGTATAAAAATTGCCGGGTCAGCCTCTAATAAGCGTAGCTTAGTAAATAATGGTACGCAAGTTGGGCATAGTTTCCAAACAATGTTCTAGCTACAAGCAAGGCCTTGCCTTGCCAAAAGCGGGAGCTTTTGTTTAAATAATGACTAAGCCAGTTGCATTGCCAAACCTGCGAGCGTTTACGCAACGGTTAGCAGAGTATAATGTTAGGTTGGAAATACAAAAACAAAAAATAAACAGTTTATTAATTTTAAAAAAGTATCAATTATGAAACGTAAATTTTTATTTATCAGTGCAATTGCACTTTCAGTAAATTTATTTGCTCAAACTTCTGTAAACAAAACCACAGTCGAAATCCCTAAAGACTATAAAAAAGGGAATATAGTTTCAACAAATCTAAATGATAATAGTCAACTTGAAATCGTATTAGGAGTTAATGAAAAAAAGGAAGTAAAATTGTTTCAATACACTTTCGATATAAATGCAACTAAGGTTGATGAGAAGGAAATTCAATATGATGTGTATAAAACGAAAAATAAAGAATTGCCCAAAGATGGGAAACAAAACTTGGCACGTTTTGTAAGAGTTGCAATGTCATCAAATTTTTTGGGAAGTATGACCTTAGAAAAGGGTTATATTGAGAAAACGTATGTTGATGGGAGGTTTATAGGTGAATCTTTTCAGTCAGAGAGTACATATAAAATAAAAACTGATGATAATAGGAACATCGTTCCAATTGATTATATCAATGTTGCCGAAAATTCAGTAACAACACATGATTTAGGATTAAGCCCTAGTGCATTCTTAGCATCCGGCGATTTAATTGCTGTTGGAGCCGTAGAGGGTAAATTAGTAACAAAAGGACGCATGGGGGTTGGTACAGTAGACTCACCAATAGATTATTGTGTTATAAAAGCAAGTGCTAAGACTTTAGAAGTTGAAAAAAAGAAAATCATTGAATTCAAATACGTTCAGAAAACCGAAATTTGCAAAAGTATTATAGGTAACCGTATCATGCTTATTACAAAGGATTATCCAACACCATATAAAGGAAGTGAGGAGTTTTACAACAAAGGATCTAATCTAAGAACTGTTACCATTATAAATAAAGATGCAGAAGTTGAATCTCAATATACTTTTGAAGGATTACCCGATTTGGAACTTATAAGCGCCGAAATGAAAGAAAATGGGAATTTGTATATAATTGCAAGAGTTGGAAAGAAAAAGGAAATGAGTATTGTTGCCATTAAATTAGCCAACAAGAAATTAGCATATATTCAACCCACACTTTTGTCTGAGATGGAAGGTATAGTTGCGAAGCCATCTGATGAAAAAAAACACAAACTCTTTAGCGAAGATTTCCCCAATATTACTGTTAAAACTAGAACATATAAAGGAATCATTGAACTTAATAATAAGCATTTTGTAGCTATATATCAAGACGGAGATAAAGCGGGTAGAATGTATTATTTGCAATTCAATGAATCGGGGAAATTACTTAAACATTACACCCACTCAACAAAAGAAGAACTTACTGCTTTTGATGGCAATATTTGGAGACCAATTCAATTATCAATGAAACAAGCTGATAATAATGTATTTTATCCGATTATATGTGAGATAAAAAAAGAAGGAATATATTACAGTATTTGTAAAATTGATGGTAATAATAATACAATAAGTGACCTAATATCATTTGGTATGGCGACTGAAGAAGATAAAAACGAATATTTTTTAGATAAAGAATATCCATTAGTTGATACAAAAGATGGTGGAATAATATTGATAGGTCGCACGAAAGATAAAGGATTACTTTGGGTAAATAAAATAAAATTTGAATAAAAACGTGCTATAACATGCGGTCATAAAACATAGTGGTTTCAGTCCCTCGTTTGGTCTAGGTTCTAGCCTACTCCCGCTCGCGCGGATATTTATCCGTGTGTTGCTTGAAAAGCAATTTGTTCTAACGAACAAGGCACAGATGGATATCTGCGCCAGCCGTTTTTTTTTCTAGCTAAGCATAGCATTGAAAAACAACAAAAGGTTCGCAAGTTCAGCTTACGAAGATTTTTTATACTTGAAGAATAAGCTGCAACCTTTTTAACAAAATGCGTCTATATAAAGTAAATACTAAAAACAATAATCATTATGAAGAAAATTACTTTCATTCTACTGTTAGTTTTCCTAGCCACATCGATTTCAAGTGTACAAGCACAAAATTTTGTTTATGTTTCAACTCCGGGGACTTTAAGTAGTTCTGACCCCAATTTATTTTCTTATACTGATATTATGGTTGGTGGAACGATAGATGCAAGAGACTTTGTAACTATGTGTTTCTTACCGAATCTGACAAGCCTTGATTTAAGCAACGCAACAATCGTATCATATACGGGTATGGAAGGACCTGATTTTACTGCATTTCCTGATCCGACCTATCCTGCAAATACGATTCCTGCTTTTGCTTTTAGTAATAATATAAATATTACTTCTGTTATTTTACCGTATAATGTAACAGCTATAGATAAATGTGCATTTATGAGTTGTGAGAACTTAGTTACTGTAGATTTCTCAGGGAATTTAATTACTATAGGTTCTCAAGCTTTTGAAGGATGTAGTAAGTTGTCTGCGGCATTATTTCCAGGTACATTGAAAACAATTGGTGGAAGTGCATTTGCTTCGTGCACTGATCTTAAGTCGGTATTTCTTGATAGTCATATTGATTCCATTGGAGGAGCTGCATTTACTTATTCCGGTTTAACGAGTATATTTTATAATATCCCTGTTCGCCTTATCGTATCACAACAAAGGGCAGGGTTCGGCTGAGGCTCTGCCTCAGTCGTAGTTAGTAGTTAGGCTCTGCCTAACATTGTAGTATGCGCCAGCAGGGGTGCAGCAGCGATGTACTTTACTAATAGGCATAATTCAACACAAGCAATTAATAAATTAGAAATATATAACTAAAAACTATAACAGAAATGATTACACTACCGGAATTAATAAAACAAGAATGGAGTAATAAACAAGATGCAGTAGTTTTAACAACTGTTTCGGGTACAGGTATTCCAAATTCAATTTATGCAACACAGGTTGCTTTATATGGCAACAATAAAGTTTTAATAGCCAATAATAAATTCAAAAAAACACTTGAAAATATTGACGTTTGTAAAGAAGCAACATTGCTTTTTATAACGAAAAAAACAAAATCGTATCAATTAAAAGGCAGAATCAGTTATCAAACCGAAGGCAATGAATTTAATGATATGAAAACGTGGAACCGAGCAGATTTACCGGGTTTTGGAGTTGCTGTAATTGAAGTAGATGAAATATTTTCGGGAGCAGAAAAAATTGCTTAATAATTAATCTATTACAAATGATAGCATTTGGTACTCCGCCGCCCGATTGCATTGCGTGGTAAAATAAAAGCTGCAAGAGAGGATTCGTTGGGCAGCGATGGAAACTTTCAGTTATCAGAATGTGCGATGATTTGCGTTTTTTTGTGTTATTTGCGTTCAACTAAAATTCTATTTATATCCCCGTTGCCACACGATGGTATTGCATGGTAAAATAAAAGCCATACGAGAGGACTTGTGCTGCAGCGATGCCAACGGGCAACACTTAAATGCCTCAAATGCTTAAAAAAACAATAGCTCGAAAAAAAAAATTATTCAAAGATAAAAAGTAAAGATGTATAAATATTTATTTGGACCGGTTCCATCAAGAAGATTAGGAATGTCATTGGGCGTTGATTTTGTTCCAAAGAAGGTTTGCTCACTTGATTGCGTTTATTGTGAAGTTGGAAAAACCACAAAATTGACACTTGACCGAAAAGAGTATGTTCCATTCGAAAAAATTAAAGAAGAATTAACTCATTATTTCACTAATAATCCCAACCCTGATTATATTACTTTTTCAGGCTCAGGAGAGCCTACTTTAAATATGTTTATTGGCGAAATACTACAATTTATTAAACAAAATAAGCCGAATATACCTGTTGCTGTTTTAACCAATGGTACTCTTTTTTACGATAAAAGTGTTAGAGCGGCAATGCTCGATGCTGATGTTGTTCTTCCATCTCTCGACGCTGCAACAGAAGCTGTTTTTAAAAAAATAAATCGACCTGCAAAAGACTTAATCTTCGATAAATATATACAAGGTTTGATAGATTTTAGAAAAGAATTTAAAGGGAAAATTTGGCTCGAAATATTTATTCTACCTAATTATAACGATACTGAAAATGAGTTAACAGAACTCAAAAACATGATTTTGAAAATAAAACCTGATTCGGTGCAATTAAATACTTTAGACAGACCGGGAACAGTGTCAAATTTACAGGGAGCATCAAGAGATGAATTACAGAGAATTGTTCATTTTCTTAATTTAGATAATGTTGAAATAATAGCAGCATCACCCGAAAGAAAAAATGTGCAATCTTATAGAACGGATAAAGAAACAGCAATTATAGAAACCATAGCAAGAAGACCTTGCACGCTCAATGACTTAACAAAAATATTAGGGATGCATGTTAATGAAATTAATAAATATCTTGACGTTTTGGAAGCAGATAAAATAATTGAAACAGTAACGCAAGAACGAGGCGTTTTTTATCAGAAGAAAGATAAATTATAAAAAAACAGTAAGAACTTAATTTTGCTCCATTTAACTTAAGCAAATGATGTTGGTGTTGGTTTTAGAGTTTACTGCTTGGAGCTAAAACGGAAGTAGTTTATAACTACAATCAGTTACAAACTGATTTCAAGTTACGCTATTGTTAAACTTGCACCAAAGCAGGGCATAAAACAGTTGGCAGTGTGTGGTTTATTGAGTGGCACAGCTCGTATTAAAAGTAGTTGTAAGTTGACAGAAAATTGTTTCTAAATGCCAACCGTTTCATATTGTTAACCGTTATAAGCTATATGCAATAATACAAAATATAAAATCGCAATGAAAAAATCAAACAAAAAATTCATCCCATTCGCCTTCATATTTATTAGTAGTATATTGATAACATTGGGATGTTCTGTAGTAAAAAAAGAAACCAAATCACAATTAGAATGTTCAAATTATAAAAATTGTGATGAATCATTATACATACTTCCATTTTTACTTGGAGAAAAACATAAAGTAATTCAAGGGAACTGTGCTCCTAATAAAAAACCATGGACTCATTACGGAAACCTTAGGTATGCATATGATTTTGAGATGCCGATAGGAACTCCAATAATTGCTGCTTATTCCGGTACAGTACTATTTGTTAGAGATGAGTTTACCGATAATGATCATGGAAAGAATCAAGGAAATGCAATTGTTATTTTACAAGAAGACGGGACTTATGCATTATATGCACATCTAACTCATAAAGGATCAAAAGTAAAAATTGGACAAATAGTAAAACAAGGTGATATTATAGCTTTAAGTGGAAACTCGGGTGAAAGTCCCATTCCACATTTACATTTTCAAGTTAATACTTGTGGCGATTTTTCAAAATGTGAATCCATACCGGTTTCTTTTAATAATGTATATCCTAAAAAAAACATCTTATTGAAAGACGAGGAATACGAAGCAAAAGTTGTAAAATGAAAACACAAAGCCATACCTCCAACTGTTAGGGTGCATGTAAAAAAGGTATTTCCATATAGTTAAAATCACCGAATTTATTATCTTTGAATAAGAAATAAATAAATTTAAAAATGGAAATAACAGACAGAAAATATTTAAATAAATACTCAGAATTAATTGGAAATCAGATAGCCGGCTTAATTTCTTATTTCAACTTTTCTGAACAAAAAGGAAGCTTTGATTATTTAACCAAAACTTCTGCCATTTTCTCTTCAAACATAGAAGGAAATAGTATTGATTTAAACTCTTACATGAACTATGAATTAAATAAAGAGAATTTTAAAGTTGGGAAAGAAATTGAAGAAATTGAAAACCTAATCAAAGCATACGAGTTTGCTCAAAACAACAAACTAACAGAATCAAATTTACTTCATTGCCACAAAATCTTTTCTGAAACACTATTAATTAAGAGTAAACGAGGAAAATACAGAACTGAACAAGTTGGCGTATTTGGTAAATCGGGAATTGCATATTTAGCTGTTGAGCCCGAATTTGTTGAAAAAGAAATGAAATCTTTTTTTAATAGTATTTCAACACTTTTAGAAAGTAAACTCACAGAAGAAGAAGTTTTTTATTTTGCCTCTTTTATTCATCTTCGATTTGCCCATATTCACCCCTTTAGAGATGGAAATGGAAGAGCTGCAAGGCTTTTAGAAAAATGGTTTGTTGCGCAAATGTTAGGAAAAAATTTTTGGAAAATCCCCTCCGAAGAATTTTATAAAAACAATCAATCAAAATATTACGAAACAATAAGCTTAGGAGTAAATTTTTACGAACTTAATTACGATAATTGTTTAAGTTTCCTTGAAATACTACCTAACTGTTTGAAATAAAAAAAGCTCCATTTAGTTAAAGCAAAGGATGTTGGTGTTGGTGTTGCGATTTGAACTTAAAACGGGGCTATTGTGTATTTTTAAAGTTGATTAAAATTAAAATTAGTTTTTTCACAGACTCTGGTTCGTATTCAGTGAAGAAAATATATATATACAGCATCGGAACAGATAAATTAAAAGAAGTATTTATTAAAAGAAAGAAAAAATATGCGATACAAGCGATTAAAATTAAGAGTTGTACTCTTGTTAGGACTTTTTCTGACAGAATTACAAGCACAAGAAAGCGTTAATGCCACAGGCGGTAATGTCTCGGTTAGCGGAGGCTCGGTAAGTTATTCCATTGGTCAAGTTGTTTACACTACAAACACAGGCACAAGTGGTTTAGTAGCACAAGGAGTACAACAACCTTATGAAATTTCGGTAGTAATTGCTGTAGCAGAAGCTAAAGGTGTTAATCTTTCAGTTTTGGCATATCCTAACCCAACTACAGATTATCTTATATTGGAAGTAAAAGACCTTGAACTTTCAAATGTACACTTTCAGCTGTATGACATGAAAGGAAAACTATTACAAAACGAAAAAATTACAGGCAAGCAAACAAGCATTATTATGAGCAATCTTGTGCCTTCAACTTATTTTGTAAAAGTAACCAACAACAACAAAGAAATAAAAACATTTAAAATAATTAAAACTCAATAAGACAGTGTTTAAAAAAACGTAGTCGAATTGGTTTTGATAGCAAAATGTATTGGGAACAAATAAAGCAAATTGAAATTTTAAAAATTAAATTATGAGAAAATTAATTACAATTGTAGTTGCTGTTCTTTTAACGGCAACAGCTTGGGCTCAAAGTCCGGAGAAAATGAGCTATCAGGCAGTAATTCGCAACAGCAGTAATACACTGGTTACTTCAACAGCTGTAGGTATGCAAATAAGTATTTTGCAAGGCTCTGCGAGCGGAACAGCGGTTTATGTAGAAACCCAAACACCAACCACCAATGTTAATGGATTAGTGAGCATTGAAATTGGTACAGGCACAGTGGTAAGTGGTAATTTTGCCACCATTGATTGGGCAAACGGTTTGTATTTTATTAAAACCGAAACCGACCTTGCCGGTGGTACAAACTACACTATTACAGGTACAAGCCAGTTATTGAGTGTACCTTATGCCTTGCATGCAAAAACTGCCGGTACATTAGAAAATCCTTTATGGAATAGCAGTATTGAAGGAGTTTACTCTAATAATCTTGTTGGGATAGGAATTTCTAATCCTGATGCAAATTTGTCTATTAAAGATAATACGGGTGTTGGCTTGTTAAAAATGGTTTCCAATGATAATATCTATACTATTTGGCAATCAGACAGATTTGGGGTGGATGATTATTTAATTGGGATTGATGGAGGAAATAATAGGTTTGTTATTGCTAATATCACAACATCCGGCTTCCCATTTGTTATTAAAGATAATCTTGTTGGGATTAACCAATTAACTCCACAGGCAAGTTTGGATGTGACAGGTACATTTAAACTTTCCGATGGTTCTGAAGGTATTGGCAAAGTGCTTACTTCTGATGCAAATGGCAAAGCATCATGGGAAGAAATGAATAGTGCTAATAATTTTTATTTAGGACAAGATACTTTAGGGGGTATTGTATTTTACGTTTATTTAGACAAGAATGGTAATGAGAGAGGACTTATTCTTTCTAAAACAGAAACAACAACGAAATGGCAAAATACCGCAGTTACAACAAATACAATACGTAGTTGGGATGGTGCTTATAATACGAATTTAATGAGTGATAGCCCTGCAAAAGATTGGATTACAACTAATTTTTCATCCGATTGGTATCTTCCATCCATTGATGAGTTATTCATTTTATTTAGCAACCGTTTTCATGTTAATAAAGCGTTAAATGATGCCGGAGCAACACTTTTATCAAATGGAAGTACTTCCTATTGGAGTAGTACCGAGTTAAATGTTAGTAATGCATTTAACTTCTCTTTTAGATACGGTAGTGTGAATGACAATGACAAGACTAATAGTTGTATTGTTCGTCCTGTTAGGGCTTTTTAATAATTCATACATAAGCATAGCTTAGTAAAAAAATGGTAAGCAGGTTGGGTATAGTTTTTAAACTATGTTTTAACAATGGCAAAAGATGAGCCTCATTTACTTCAAGCATAGGATGTTGGTATTGGTGTTGCGATTTGAACTTAAAACGGAGGTAGTTTATAACTACAATCAGTTACAAACTGATTTCAAGTTACGCTATTGTTAAACTTGCACCAAAGCGGGGCATAAAATAGTTGGCAATGTGTGGTTTATTGAGTGGCACAGCTCGTATTAAAAGTAGTTGTAATTTGATAGAAAATTGTTTCTAAAATAGGCAACTAACCATATTGCCAACTGTTATGCACAAGGTTGAAAATATAATTGCAACTAAATAAGGAATAATACTATGGGAAACAGATTTGTAGAAACACCGACTATTTCAATTGTTAATACTACATGTGATAAATGTGGACTTTGTTCCAAAATTTGCCCAATACAAGTATTTAATTTTAATAAAGGTGAAATACCAAAGATTCAAAATAATGACGAATGTGTATTATGTGGGCAATGTTTATGTGTATGCCCAACAAATTCAATTAATCATAGTGGGTTTGATAAGTTAAACTTTATACACATTCGAAATAAAAATAAAATAGATTCAGATATTGCTTTTGACTTCTTAACACAAAGACGGTCGGTAAGAAATTATCGAAAAGAAATACCTTCAACTGAAATATTAGAAAAAATAGCAACTATTGCCGGATTCGCCCCAGGTGGTCCTCATCATAGAGTAGGTTGGATAAGGAATATTACTATTGTATCAGGTTATGAGAATATGAAAATTGTTTCAGATATTTCTGCTGATTATATGACAGAAATGATAAAAATGTTAGGAAGTTGGTATATGAAATTAGCAGCTAAATATGACGATAGAGCAAAAGCTGCATTAGGAATTATACCGAGTTTCAAAAATTCACTAAATGAGTATAAAAAAGGAAACGATTTGATTACTTATAATGCACCTGCTGCAATTTTTCTTCATGCACCAATTAAATCATCTACACCTCAAACAGATTGCGATGCAGCTTGTATGTTGATACAATTATACGCTGATGCAAATGGTTTGGGAACATGTTGGAATGGAATCCTTCAAGGAGCAGCAGCCGGAGATCATATTAAGAATTTTAAAAGAATGTCAGAGTTTCTTAAAATTCCAAATGGACATAAATGCTATGCAGCAATGACTATTGGTTTTCCTTCTATTAAATTACACAGCATACCGGAAAGAAAAACAGAAATATCATGGATAAATTGACATAACTTTGATAAGCGTAGCTTAATAAAAAATAAGGGTATGCAGGTTGGGCATAGTTTACAAACTATCTCCTAGCTACAAGCAAGGCGTTGCCTTGCCAAAAGCGAGAGTTTTTGTTTTAATAATAACCAAGGTTGAGCACTTCATGTTTCGAAACTGAACTTGCGCAAACGATACGCTACGAGGAACGAGGTTTAATAATACATATAAACTAATTGTAGCTAATGCAACCAAAACAGATATAGCAAACATTTAAATGGGGAGAAGATTTTTGATAATAATATTAGCACTATTGATAATTAGTAATGGCTTGTATGCACAACAGTATTCTGATTCAAGTGTTTTAAATGGTTTGCAATCTGAAATAATGTTGCATCCTGCTGATGCATCTACTGGATATGTATTGAAAAAAGGAGAATTCATATATAATCAAGCATTAACTCCATATCCAAGTTGGGCTTGGTGGGGGATAACCGATTGGCTCACAACAGAACTAGATTTAGAATGTTGGTTGGGCGGAGTGCCAAGCTTTAACTTTCGATTTGGACTTATAAAACAAAAAATGATTAGACCATCAGTTTCTTTTGAAACAATGTTTCAATTTATAAAAGATGAAAGAGACCAATTTGAGAATCTTGATAATTTGATCGTAATTCGACAAGGAAAGAGTTGGTATAATCATATTAATTTGAGTTGGCAGATAACTAATTTTTGGCATCTACATCTTTCTGGTGGGGCTACTTATGTTGATAATATTAAGATATCAAATGAAGATACTATAAATGAATATGGAAAATCTTTTAAAAATTATATAAGTCCTGATTTTTCATTAAGCTTGGATTATAGATTTAAAAAATGGATTTCATTTCATTCTACGGCATCTTACGGTTCAACATTTTTGTATGCAGATAATATTATTAGAAAAGAACAATTTTGTTTTGCCACACGGATAGCTCCATTTGTTAATAGTGAATGGGGATTTTTAAAATCTTTTAGAATTGAGTTAGCTTTTTTACATGCAAATTTTATGGATGCAGATAAAAGTATAACCGGACCGATTGGATTTTTATATTGGCAATGGAATTGGAATACAAACAAAAAAATAATGAACTGAAAATGCACTGGCTACAACACGCCATCAAATAAAATGCCGGTGGTATTTGTAATAAAGTAAAGTACTATATTTAAGTGCTTAATGGTGCGAAATGATAGTGCTTCGAAATTCGTTACGTTATTTATGGTAACTGTTGTGCGCCATGCAAGAAAAAACAAACTAACAGCGAAAAACGATGAAAATATTACAAATAGGAGGAACAGGATTTTTAGGTTCACATATCGTCAAAAAGTTGATAGATAGAAACCATGAAGTAATAATTATTACTAGAAACCCTGATAATGAAATGCCTTTTGATAAATCGAAAGTTAAGTTCATAAAAGGAGATATTTTACAACTTGACAAGCTTGAAATCTCTGATAAATTCGATGTTTTGGTTTATACTGCCATGGTTCCATTTAAGCCAAGTCGGATTTCTAACAAAAAATTCAAAGAACTAGAAATTATCACAAAGCAATATTTCCAAAATACAATTGAACTTGCACGAAAACTATCTTGCCCATTGATATTGACTTCTGGGGCAAGTTTCGAAACAAAAGGTAATGAAGTGGCTGATGAGAATTGGCCAATTGCAAGAAAAGGTATGGCTGCACTTGGACAGTGTTATGACGAAATGATTTCCGAAATGAAATCCAAGAACCCTATTCCTCTCATTGAGATGCTTCCTGCTCAAATTTATGGAAATGGTGGTATGTTTGACAAAATGATTTCAATGGCAAAAAACGGAAAAATTGTATTACTTGGCGGAGGCAAAAATTACTTGCCATGAATACATGTTAATGATTGTGCAGATGCTTATGTTTTAGCCATTGAAAAATTGCCAATCGGTAAAAGGTTTATTATTTGTGATGACGAAAATGTTTGTGTAAAGGACTTCATGCTTTATTTAGCAAAAATATTTAATGCTAAGAAAGTTGTTACGATACCCAAATTTATTTTAAGACTTGTTATTGGAAAACACATATTTCATACCTTAACAATGAATACAAAGGTCTCAAATAAGTTAATTAAAAAAGAACTTGGTTGGAAACCTAAATATCCTACATATAGAGAAGGACTAAAATCATTAATAGAATAAAAAATGCACGAATGCACAACAACGTATATAAAATAAAGCAGTATCATATAGTATTCGGGCAGTTCAGCCTGCATCGGGTTTTATCTTGGGGGATACAGACGCAGCTCCACAGTCTGCTTTATTTAATATACGCGACCGTTAGTCAGAATTGTAAAAAGTGCTTGTGCATTATCCAACTATTAAAAAAATAATTTCAGAATAAACATGAAGAATAAAGCAATAATACTTGTAATAATCTTTTTTCAAATTTTTTGCAACTTAGTTGCAAAAGAAACATCTTGGGAAAACGAATTAAAAAACAACCTAAATCTGTTAGCAGATTCTCTTTCAAAAAATCTAACACCTTGGGATGTACCTAAAACTACTTACAAAGTTGAAGATTATGGTGCAAAAGGAGATAGTTTAACTTTAAATACAATAGCTATACAAAAGGCTATTGATGCATGTTCTTTATCTGGGGGGGGTGTTGTTTTGTTTTCAAAAGGAAATTATGTAACAGGTACCATTGAACTCAAATCTAATGTTATGCTTGAGATATCAAAAGGAGTAAAGGTATTAGGCAGTATCAAGCTTGTTGATTATCCTGAAAAAATTGAATCTTTTAAGAGTGTAATGAGTGAAATATATTTTTTTCGACAATCGCTTATTTATGCCGAAAAAGCTACTAATATAGGAATACGAGGAGAAGGCGAAATATATTTCCGAGGAGAAAAAGAAAATTTTCCGGGTCCTCAAACTACAGCAAAAATTGAAGGCCGACCATTAGGTATCAGAATGATAGAATGTAAGAATGTGGTGCTGCAAAATATATTATTAAGAAATTCAGCATCATGGATGCAAAACTATGTGTATTGCGAGAATTTAATTTTCGATGGCATTAAAGTTATCAATCAGGCTAATTACAATAATGACGGTTTAGACCCCGATGGCTGTAAAAATGTTATTGTTAGAAACTGTTTTATTAATGCTGAAGACGACGCTATGTGCATTAAAGGAGCAAGTAATCGAATATCTGAAAACATACTCATTGAAAATTCAACATTTTATTCATCTTGTAATGCTCTTAAAATTGGAACTGACACACAAGGTTCATTTAAAAAAATTATTGCGCGCAATTTACTGTTAGGCGGTATCCCTGATTCATTAGAGTCTTTATTGGGTAACCAAGCAAGTACAGGAATAACGCTAACAACTGTTGATGGGGGAAATATTGAGCATGTTTTCATATCAAATGTTACGATTAATCAAAGTCGATGTCCCATATTTATTCGCATTGGAAATCGTGGCAGGGTTATTCAAGGTATAGAAAAACCAAATCCCGGTTACATAACTCATATTGTAATAGACAGCGTAAAAGGGAATCGGAATTTTAGACAAGGTTCATTAATTTCAGGCATAACAGGCTATCCAATAACAGATGTTGTTATTCGTAATATGAATATTAGAATGGAAGGTGGTGGAACACTAGAAATGGCAAATTCACCTTTAGCTGAAAATGAAGGCGTTTATTCAGATGCTCTTAAATTTTCAAAAAATGGACTTCCTTCTTATGGTTTTTATATTCGACACGCAAAAAATATCTTTCTTGAAGAAATTGAAATAACTCCGGAAATAAAAGATTATAGACCGGCTTTTAAATTGGGAGACAATGTGAAAAATATTGTAATAAATAAGAGCAAATTTGACAAATAAAAAATAACGAAAGCCTAACAAACTTGATAAGCGTAGCTTAGTAAAAAATAAGGGTATGCAGGTTGGAAAATGATTTTATAAGAAAATGAAAACAAATATTCTCAATTAGCCCTTGTTAGCGTTTAGGTTAAAAAAAGAAAATATCATTAAATAACTGAAAATAAAATAGTATCTTTCGTTTAAAAAAATAAAAATATGGGAAAACAAGGAATTAAAATCTCATCTGTTGATGTAGATGAACTTTTAAAAATGTTAAATGCAGCCTTAAGTGAAGAATGGCTTGCATATTATCAGTATTGGATTGGGGCAAGATTAATGGAAGGCCCAATGAGAAGCGAAGTTGAACCTGAACTTTTATTACATGCAAATCAAGAATTAGGTCATGCTGTTTTAGTTGTTAACAGGATTATTCAATTAGGAGGCACTCCGGTAATAAATCCTACGGAATGGACAAAACTTGCCCGTTGTTCTTACGACGAGCCGTCTGACCCTTATATTGAAGTTGTTTTAGAACAAAACTTAAAAGGTGAAAGATGTGCAATTCAACGCTATCAGGAAATTGCAGATTTTACAGTAGGCAAAGACCATTCAACGCATCAAATGGCAGTTCAAATTCTTAATGAAGAACTTGAACATGAAAATGACATTGAAGATTGGATCAATGACATTATTCGCATGAAAGAAGAATGGAAAAAAATTAGATTGTAAAACAAAACTAAAGGAGAAAAAATTATGGGATGTGCAAACGGCGTAAAGCCACGAAAAAAAATTCAAATTGAAATTAACGAATTATTAAATAATACACAAAAGGAGGAAAAAACTATGAGTTCAACAATGGTAAGACAAGAAATGCCAACATTTACAATGGATGCCTATGACGCAAAGACAGGTCATTATAAAGAAGTTTCAAGTGCCGATTATAAAGGAAAATGGGCAGTAGTTTGTTTTTATCCGGCAGATTTTACATTTGTTTGTCCAACAGAAATTGCAGCAATGAATGCACATTACGATGAGTTTCAGGCAATGAATGTTGAAATATTGGCAGTATCGGTTGATTCTAAGTTTTCGCATAAACGATTTGCAGAAACCGAACCAATATTAAAAGGATTGAAATTAACAATGGGTGCTGATTCAAACCAAGAAGTAAGTCGTGCTTTTGGAGTGTTGGTTGAAGAAGAAGGCGTTGCTCTTAGAGGCCGTTTTTTGTTTAATCCTGATGGTATTTGTGTTGCACAAGAAGTTCAGGCCGACTCGGTTGGTAGAAACGTAAATGAGTTTATCAGACAAATTCAGGCTTGGCAACATGCAAGCAAAACCGGAGAGGTTTGTCCTGCCGGATGGAGACCCGGAAAGAAAACTTTACCTGTTAACACTGATGTGGAAAAAATGACGGGTCATGTGGGAGATTATATAACAATAGAAGAAATTCTTAGTTAATTAGTAATAATGAGGCTGTCCAAAATATGTATCGGGCAGCCTTTTTTAAACTGTTTTTATTTGAACTCAGCCTTAGTTTATTTTTAAATATTCAATTCTTATTGAAAAATTAATCCCTTTTTTAGATAACTTCTAAAAAAGGGTTTTGCCTTTAAACATCCGCTAGTGAGCATCTTTATTTGTGTTTTGTTTACAAAGCCAATTTATTAAATAACACCGACGGTAATAAGTTTCATTATAAAATTTATAATAGATAAAAAAACAAGTTTGCCATTACTACGCAATTCGATTGCATTGTGATATAACAGCTAAATAAGCCGATTTTTGAGGTGGTAATGGCATTGTAAAGAATACAAACTTGGTGTATACTCACAATTATTAAGTGGATGAATATGAAATTAATTAATCAAGATAAAATAATTGCTTTGCTATTTTTTGCGTTGACAATTTTATTTTTGGTTGTATCAATGACTAATCAAGCTTTTTTTGACTGGGTTTTTGATAGACATCATAACCAATGGAGTTGGTATATAAGACCGATTTTTTTAATACCATTTTGCTTTTATGCATACAAGCGTCAGTGGACAGGAATTTCAATAACTGTATTTTGCCTTTTTACAAGTATGTTTTGGTTTAACAAACCCGAATTTGTAAGTGAAAATGTTAAGGTATTTCTCCAATTTGAAAAGGACTGGCTTTATGGTGAATGGAATTATAAAAAAATAATGCTAATTATTACAATCCCCATTTCTTTTTTTGTATTAGGACTTGCTTTTTGGAAACGTAGTTTATTAATGGGGCTGGGAGTAGTAGTTTTAATGGCAACAGGAAAGATAATTTGGAGTATTCAAAATGCAGGAGAATCAGGTAAGTCTATTCTAATTCCGGCAATACTCGGATTACTAATATGTATTGCATTATTATTTTTTGGTTTTAAAAATCTTGAAAGTAAAACAACAACAAAACACTAACAACTACTATGACACATGCGTGCAGATATTTATGTATGCTTTGCTTTTTTTTGTTTTTAAATTCATAAATAAGAAGGTATGGTAGAATTTTATTTAGCACTGATATCTTTTGTGGCTGCTTTTATTTTTTCACTCGGAGGTGTTGGTGCTGCTACTATTTTGATACCTATTATTGTATCTTTTAATATTCCAATTCAGATAGCCAAACCAATTGGGTTATTCTATAATACAGTAAGTTTAGCCGGTGCTAGTTTTTCAAATATTCGTAATAAACGACTTGATTATAAATTAGCAATACCTATTATTATTTTTTCTTTAATTTTTGCCGTGATAGGTGCATGGGTATCTCAATTTATCCCTAAAAATATTATTTTATTGCTTTTTATCGCTTTTCTTCTTTTTTCCGGTTTTATGTTTTTGTTTCATAAAAAAAACGAAAAAAACAATTACAGGGAAGATAAACCCTATATCGTTCTTTCATTTATAGGTGCATTTGCGGGGCTTTTATCCGGTTTGTTAGGCATTGGTGGTGGAGGTATTATTTCGCCTTTAATGCTTATGTTGGGTTTTAATCCAAAAAAAATTGTTAGTGTTACAGCTTTTGTTGTGCCTTTTTCATCTTTTTCGGGATTCTTAACTTATTGGGCAATGGGAAATATTGAATTGAAATTATTGCTTATAATTTCAATTGCCGGTATACTCGGAGCTACACTCGGAACAAAATTTATGCACAATAAATTGAATCCTAATTCAGTTAAAAAAATTCTTGCTATTATAATATTGTTGATGGCTGTAAAATTAAGCTTGCCTTTTATTAATTTGCTTTTTTAGTAAAACTAGTTATAGGGATATATTTCTTTGCTGGGAGGAGCATATATTACTCCTGCCGGCGCAGATATTTATCTGTTCTATTTTTTCTTGTTTTTATGATATTCAACATACAAAGGCATATAAAATGTCGGTGCTTCTTTAATATAACACACTATAAAGTAAGCGGTTGGCTTACCCTCCGTTAAAAGCAAATAAGTAGCAAACAGCTTGGTTTAGTAGTGATATTGCCTAGTTAAAAGTATTTTACTATTTTTAAACACAGAAATAAAACCGTACCCCATTATTTATTGTATCGCTTTTTAAAAATTATTTTTATGGAAAACAAATCTGTGTTAAAATCAATTATTGTAGGTATTTCAATTTTGTTAGGACTTTCATTATTGGGCTTTTTTATTTTTAAAGGGCTAAAAACATTTAGCGATAAAGATAGGGTGGTAACCGTAAAAGGTCTGGCCGAAATGGATATGACCGCAACATCAGCAATTATCGATGTAAGTTTTACCTTTTCGGGCGACGATTTAAAAGACTTAATTCAACAAACCGAAAAAAAGAAAAATGCTATTATCGACTATTTAACTAAGCACGGAATTAAAAAAGAGGCCATTACCATACCTACTATCGATATAACCGACCGTCAAAAGTATTACGAAAGCCAATGGAAAAATGGGCAACAAGTGCAGGTAAAAATAGATAGATATACTATTGAACAACGCTTAAGCATACAATCTAACGATGTTGTAAATACAGAAGCAACAACAGCTCGCATAAAATTAGATTTGGTAAGCAACGATTTAACATCCAACTTGTACACGAGCTATTCCTTTCCCGAATTAAACACCATTAAACCGCAATTAATTGCCGAAAGCACCAAAAATGCACGTATTGCCGGCGAGCAATTTGCCAACGATTCGCAAGCTAAATTGGGAAAAATAAAAACCGCTTCGCAAGGACAAATTACTATTGCCGGTGAGTATTACGATTTTGAAGAAGGCAACCAAAAACCCAACGAACAATATTTGCAAAAGGCCAGAGTAGTAAGCACCATTGTTTTCTTTTTAGAATAACAGCGTTTTTTATAAATACTATTGCTTGAGTATATAACTAGTTTTTACTAACCCATAATACCTACTTAACATGAAAAAAGTAATTGTTGGTTGTTGTGCATTTTTTTGTTGTTGCACCTTTTCGTTGGCACAAACACTGGATGTGAATTTTACAGGGAATTGTTATTCGTACACAGGTTTAACTAAAACTCAAACATTGGCACAAAGTTTTACCGCTACCCTTAGTGGAGAACTAACTAAAGTTAAAGTGGGAGTGTCGGTGGATAGTTGCGCCTTTACTTCTGCCATGACAGGAGTTGCTAAAGTGTATACAGAGTCTTGTTTAGGAACGGTATTAACAACCCAGCCCTATAGTTTTGCTACCGATTCGTCGTTGGCCATGCTCGAAATAAATTTTACCACTCCGCCACTAGTTGCAGCAGGAAATGTGTATGCTTTAGAACTTTCTGTAGATTCCGGCCAAAAATGTAAAATGGATATGTTTATGGGTCTGGATACTTTAGAGGTGTTTGGTAGATGGCACATGGAAAATGAATACAATTGTGGCGGAACCTATGCCGGAGGTACAGCATACGACCCCGGTTGCGTTGCCTACCCCGGCGATTATTATTTACAAACCTATGTAAATACTTCTGTAAAAATTGCGGAAGTACTAACAAACACTTGTGTTATTTATCCTAACCCTGCAACGAACCAACTTTTTTTGAAACCCGATAAAGCCTTAATCGGAAACGATTATTATATTTTTGATATAAGAGGGAATAGGCTCTTATCCGGTATAATAACTTCTGCCGAAACTTGTATCGAATTAGGTAATTTACCGGATGGAATATATAGTATTCAAGTAGCACAGCAGTTTTCTCAATTGTTTGTGGTTAAAAAATAAAAAACGGGATAGAAATACATAAAACCCATGAAAAAGCTTCAAAATAAAGATACTCGCTATTATATTGATATAGATATGGCTAGCCATAAAATTGTAACGTGGAATTACGACCAACGCCAAACACTTATACAAGAACAACTTCCTTCTACTAATTATGTAAGAATATACATAACCAAGGGGCAATATGCTAAACTGGAAAAAAGTAGATAAGCTGTTTGATCTAAATTTATAACAATCAGAGCAGATTCCGAAAAGCTTTACGAGTAGGAAAAAAAATTAAACACAAGTGTACCATGAAAATTAGTAACAAATTATTACCTGTATTATTTGTAATATTGAGTTTAACCGTATTTGTTTCATGCGATAAGTCAGAACCATCAGATGCAGGAATAAACCCCTTTTTAAATGGAGGGAATGAAAGAAATATGATAGTTGTAATTAGCGATATACATCTTGGTGCCGATTTGGCTTATGCGGAGTGTAATGTAAATCTGAAACCTCTTGAAGAATTTCTTCAAAAAGTTAGGGTTGCTCCAAATGTTAAGGAACTTGTTATTGCCGGCGATTTACTTGACGAATGGTATGTTCCTGCTACAATAAATACGTATCAAGGAAAAGATCAGCGAGATTTTGTTCAACGCATTGCCGTAGCCAATAAAGGTGTAATAGATGCATTTAACAAAATTATTCAAGAAGGTAAAATTAAAGTTACCTATGTGCCCGGAAACCACGATTTAACTGTAACCGAAGAAAATGTTGATCTTATTTTACCGGGTATAAATCAAGCGCGTGACAATGAGCAGGGCTTGGGCACCTACTCGCCAGAGAGTATGCCGTTATTGGCCATTGAACACGGACACCGTTACAATTTTTTCTGTGCACCCGACCCCATTTCAAATCAAGGTATTGCCCCCGGTACCATATCGCCTCCGGGATATTTCTTTACAAGAATAGCTGCTCTTCATCATGTGCAAGATTGCTATACTTCCGGCGATGTGATGCCTGTTGTTACTCAGAATACTTCGGGCGATGCAAGCCAATATTCATTATTTGTATATTGGAATATATGGAAATGGGCAATAAATGCTCTACCAATAGAGAATAAATTTGATGAAGATATGATTGTAACGAATTTTGATGGATTTACAGGTGCCTATTCAATAAACGATTTGTTGCCTTTCCAAACAACTCCTGACGGATTTATTGAAGTTGGTCTTTATAATGGAATTCAAGATACCTGGAATCAAAGGCAAGCTCTCAATCATGTGCCTGTTAATATACCCGTTAATCAGGCAATTGCAAATTCGGCCTTGTCGAGTGAATCGGATAATCAGGCAAAAAATCAATATTTTTTAAATCCAAACTCAAATAAACGGATTGTTATTTTCGGACATACGCACGAGGCTAAAATTATTTCGTCTGAAAACTATAACGGACAAAAATCAATTTATGCTAATTCCGGGACATGGATTGATAATAATAATGTAAGTCCAACAACAATGAATTTTATTGTAATTACGCCACAAAATGCTAACCCTTCTTCCAAAACATTTGTAAAACTTTATAGTTTTAAAAATTCAGTTGTAACAAAAATGGCGGAAGACTCAATACGTTATTGATTGAAAAATAGGGTGTAAGCAATAGTTATAGTAGCACTAAAGACTTTTGTATGTACACATGTTCTTGCTGTACTTGCAAAAGTCAATTGTGTTGCAACCAAGCCAAGGGGAAGTATAAAATAGACGAATTATGATACAAATAACAGAGAGTACTAATTTAAAAAGATGAAAAAACAAGTTTCCAAACTATTGCTTTTAAGTAGTTGTAGTCTTTTATTGCTACTACTTGCCGTTTCGTGTGCCGGTAATGATGAACCACTTATAAACTCATCAACGCCCGCTACTCCTCTTATAAATACAGAGGACACAACACTTATTGCCATGAATATATACTTTGGCAACATGCATGCACATACCAAGTATTCCGATGGTTCGGGAACTCCGGCTGAAGGGTATGCTTGGGCTAGAGATGTGGCTAAAATGGATTTTTATGCCATTACCGATCATGCCGAGTATTTATTTGGCGATGAGTGGTCGTCGATTGGGGTGCAGGCAAGTGTATTTACCGAAAATGGTAGTTTTGTTGCAATAAGGGGTTTTGAGTGGTCGGGTGGCGAAGGGCACATGAATGTATTTAATTTCAATGAATTACGAAGCACTGTTTTTTATCCCACCGAGCAGTTGCTTTTTTCAAGTTTAGAAAAAACCGATGCTATTATTCAATTGAATCATCCGGGATATATCGGAGCATCTCTTCATAACGTAGCCTATTATCCAAGTGGAGCCGCAACTACCTCGGCTATCGAAACAGGAAACGATAATGATGGAAATAACTCCGGCGTATATATTGATTACTACGATACAGCCTTGGGCAATGGTTGGAAAGTAGGGCCAACCAATAACTTAGATAACCATAGTTTGATAGATAATAAACACCGAACGGTTATTTTAGCGGAAGAATTGACCGAATCGTCGCTTCTTAAAGCTTTTGCCGCCCGCCGCATTTATTCAACCGACGACCCTGATATAAAAATTAAATTTAGGTATAAAAACAATTGGATGGGAGCTGTAGTAAAAAAAACAGGAGGAATAAAGTTCGATATTACTATTGAAGATAATGAGCCGATAAAAAAAATTGAGTTGATAACTAACCACAGGCAGGTTGCCGCTTCTGTTTCGTTTACCGAAACTACCAACTCGTACACTTGGCAACCCGAATTAACGGTGGGTTCTAAAAGCTATTATTATGTAAAAGTAACATCGCTCAATTTTTTCGAAGCTGATTTGGATGAGCAAATAGCCCTTACGGCTCCAATTTGGTTTAATTACTGATTGTATTGCTACGTGGTATATATAAACAACGATGTAAATTGATTTCTTCATTCACTAATTTGCTACCTTTGCAACTGATAAATAAGAAAATAGGATGCCGGAGAAAATTAAATTTATAATTATTGGAAGTGGAAATATTGCCAACACTTATCTTACTGCAATTAGTCATATACCACAGGCCGAAGTAGTGGGTATTGTTTCCCGTAAAAAAGAATCGGGCAGTGTACATCAGTTGCCTATATTTACAACATTGCAAGAAATTGATATAGATTATGATGCTGTAATTGTGTGTACTCCCAATGGTTTACATCATGTAGCTACCATCGAAGCGGCCGAATTAGGTAAGCATGTGCTTTGCGAAAAACCTCTCGATATTTCGTTAACCAATATGGATAAAATGATAGTTACGTGTAAGCAACAACACGTAAAATTAGGGGTGGCATATCAGCGCAGACACAGTTCCGATAACTCCTTGGTAAAGCAACTTATTGATGAGCAACAACTAGGAAAAATATTTTCGGTAGATTTGGCGGTAAAGAATTACCGCGATGCCAATTATTACAACTCTTCAAGTTATAGAGGAACCTATTCGATTGATGGTGGTGGTCCGTTTATGCAACAAGCCTCCCATTATATCGATTTGTATTATTGGTTTTTTGGTAAACCAACACAAATAGTAAGTAAATTGGGTACCTTTGTGCATGCTATCGAAGTGGAAGATCACGGAGCAGCCATTTGTGTACACGAGTCGGGTATGATTGGAACCATTACTGCATCAACAGCCACAAAACCGGGTTTCCCCGCAAAAATGGAAATTTACACCAGCAAAGGTTATCTTATTTTAGAGAACGATGTAATTACCCATTGGGAGATAGAGGGAGTGGAAAATCCTTCGCAACAAACCGTTAATACGCATAGCGGTTCATCGAGTGCTGTTGTTAACGATACCTCTAATCATGAACGTATTATTGCCGATTTTATTGAGGCTGTTCGAACAGATAGAGAGCCTTTAATAACAGGAGCTTCGGCAAAAAATGCTACAGAAATAATCTTAGCTATTTATAATAATCAATTTTGTTAATAGTCTTAGTTGTGGGCTATAATAAAATGAAAAACCTACATGCATGAAAGAAAAAATGTTTTTTGATGAAAAACCGTTCTTTTTAAGAAATGAAACTGTCACTCTTAAGGAGAATCAAGTTTTTGTTATTCTTCCTTTTAAAAACACATTAGTGTTTGAGAAAATTATAAAACCGGTTCTTTTGTCTGTAGGTTTTACATGTATTAAAGCAGATGATATCTTTAACACTGGGGCTTTAATGCAAGATATTGCTGATTCGATTAGAGAAAGTGCTGTAATTATAACAGATTTGACAGGAAAAAATGCAAATGTATTTTATGAGTTAGGAATAGCTCATGCCTTTAATAAAAGGGTTATATTATTAACACAAAATGAAGATGATGTTCCCTCTGATTTAAAAGGATATCGTTATTATGAATATAACATTTGTTCAACTGATGGTATTGCAAAGTTTGAAGATATTCTGAGAAAACTTAAAGAAAGTATAGACTTAAGTTTAATTGTGAATAATGAGTTTGAAGAAAAAACATTTGATATATCTTCTGAAAAAGGAAATGAATTACAAATAAACAGCGATTTCTTAAAGCAAGAAGAAGGTGCTTTTGTAATATGGGCATATTTAAATGATAAATTAATTCATCCACTTAAAACTGGTAAAGAATTTACATATATTGCAAGTCATTCTACAAATAATGGAAATAGAGCAAAATTAAAAATCACTGATTTAGACAATAATGAAAAAGAGATTGATATTTACCCTAATCTTTGGGCAATTGGTCGTGCAGCAAATGAAAATGATGTTATATGGAGATTTGTTTTTAATAACGGGAATAGCGAACACCATTTAAAGAGTAAAATTAAATTAGAAGTTGGTTGGCATATGTTTAGTGTAGTCTGGTCAAAAGATAAAGATTTTATTAAATTTTATATAGATAGTAAATGTGAAGACCAAACTAATTATAAATTTTGGCCAACAGAACTGGACAAACATGTTTATTTGGGAACTTGGCCAAATAGAGCAAAAGTCCATTATTTTGATTCTAAAATAGGAAATTTAATAATTCATAAAAACGCAATCGCATTTGAAAAGGTTAATGATTATTTTAAAAAAATTCCGAAATAATAAATAAAATACAGCCCATAACAACCGAGTAGTAGATGTCTTACAGCTTTCGGGCATTTAGTTGTGCTATGTGTATTTCGATGCCATAGTGGCAATAGTCAGATTGTGCAAAGATGTATGGGAGAAATTACAAATATTAAAATCTCAGAGAGTTAAAATGAGTTTTTACACAAATTTCCGTTAATAGTAGTTATACACTTTTATATATTTCTTTAAATCGTAAATAGTAAATATTCCTGTGTTTTATCCCAATAACTTTGAGCAAAAAATAGGTTTCGATAAAATTCGTTTGCTTATTAAACAACAGTGTATTTCGGTGCAAGGTGCCGAAAAAACTGATGCCATGCAGTTTAGTGTAAATTATGACAGTGTGCAGCAGCAACTATCCGAAACCCAAGAATTACTACGCGTGCTAACCGAAGAGGAAGATGCTTTTCCGCTTAATACCTTTTACGATTTGCGGGAGGGCTTGGCTCGTATCAAAGTACAAGGACTTTTTTTAGATGCCTCAGAGCTGTTCGATTTACGTCGTTCGTTGGAGGTTATCAACGAAGTAGTGCGCTATATAGCAGACAAAGAGGAGAATAAATACCCTTGTTTACAGTTGTTAATTACTGATATTGCTGTTTTTCCGGCGGTAGTACAACGTATAGAGGCTATTATTAATAAATTTGGTAAGATAAAAGACAATGCCTCGCCCGAATTGGCCCAAATACGCAAAGAAATAGTTCGGGTACAAGGCAGTGTTTCTAAAACCTTAAACAGCATTTTGCGTCAGGCACAAGCCGATGGCTTGGTAGAAAAAGATATGCAACCTACTTTGCGTGAGGGTAGGTTAGTAATACCTGTTTCGCCCGCTTATAAACGCAAAATTAAAGGCATCGTACACGACGAATCGGCAACCGGAAAAACCGTGTTTATTGAGCCTGCCGAAGTGGTAGAAGCCAATAACCGCCTACGCGAATTAGAATCGGAAGAACGACGTGAAATTATGCGCATACTGCTTGCCTTTGCCGATTTTCTTCGTCCTTATTTAGAAGATATTTTAAATTCGTACAGCTTTTTGGCAACTATCGATTTTATACGTGCCAAAGCACTGTTTGCACTTCAAATAAAAGCCATTAAACCCATTGTGCTCAACGAATGTATTA
Organism: Paludibacteraceae bacterium; assembly: GCA_016938015.1. Classification (GTDB taxonomy): domain Bacteria; phylum Bacteroidota; class Bacteroidia; order Bacteroidales; family Paludibacteraceae; genus JAFGVL01. The sequence goes on along the minus strand of JAFGVL010000057.1, from coordinate 2,884 downwards.
TTGAGTGGGAGCGTGCTGTACATCCGTTGTTGTATTTATCGTTGCAAAAACAAGAAAAAGAAATTGTTCCACTCAACATTACCCTTAACCAACACCAACGCATCTTGTTAATATCGGGTCCGAATGCAGGCGGTAAATCGGTTTGTCTTAAAACAGTGGGTTTACTTCAATACATGGTGCAATGCGGACTCTTAGTGCCGCTACACGAAACTACGCATATGGGTATTTTTGGGCGTATCTTTGTGGATATAGGCGACGAACAATCCATCGAAAACGACCTTTCTACTTATAGCTCGCACCTTACCAATATGAAATATTTTGTTAAAAACAGTCAGTCACAAACGCTTTTACTGATTGATGAGTTTGGAGGTGGTACCGAACCGCAAATTGGCGGAGCTATTGCCGAAGCATTATTGCAACAGTTTAATCAAAATAAAGCTTTTGGGATAATAACTACCCATTATACCAATCTGAAACACTTTGCGGAAGATGCCGAAGGTATTGTAAATGGTGCCATGCTGTACGACAGGCATCATATGCAACCTTTATTTCAATTGGAAATAGGGCATCCCGGTAGTTCGTTTGCTATAGAAATTGCTCGAAAAATTGGCTTGCCCGAAAGTGTTATCAAATCGGCTACCGATAAAGTAGGAGCCGATCACATCGATTACGATAAACACCTACAAGATATTGTGCGCGATAAACGCTATTGGGAAAATAAGCGCCAGCAAATACACCAACAAGAAAAACGCATTGCTGAATTAGAACATAAATACGAAGCCGAATTAGGTCAATTTGACAGTCAGCGTAAAGAACTGCTCAAAAAAGCCAAAGAGGAGGCCTCGAACATACTGGCTAAAGCCAATGCTAAAATAGAAAATACCATACGCGAAATAAAAGAAGCACAAGCCGATAAAGAAAAAACACGCATTGTACGCGAGCACTTAGATACATTCAAAAAAGAATTGCAAACAACTATTTCCGACGATGATGCTATCACTCGTAAAATGCAACAACTACAAGAAAGGCAAGCCCGTAAGCAACAAAAGAAATCCGATGCACCTACTGTGGTAGATTTAAAACCGGAGCCTGTAAATGCACCTATTAAAGTAGGCGATATGGTTCGAGTGAAAGGTAGTAACACTTTAGGCGAGGTGTTGGAGCTTACCCAAAAACAAGCTATACTCGCTTTGGGTGGAATTAAAACAACGGTTAAGCTGGATGCTCTTGAAAAAACAAGTAAGTCGCAATTGAAGAAACAATCGAAAGTATATATTCCTTCCACAATTAGGGATGAGGTAAAAAAGAAGAAACTGCATTTTTCTGCCGAAATCGATGTGCGCGGCTTACGTGCCGATGAGGCTGTTCAAACTGTAAGCATTTTTATAGATGATGCTTTGGTGGTAGGAGCAGAAAGAGTGAGAATACTACATGGTACCGGTACGGGAGCCTTGCGTCAGGTAATTCGTCAATACCTTGCTACACTATCGGCAGTAAAATCAGCTAAAGATGAGCACGTACAATTAGGTGGGGCAGGAATAACGGTAGTGGAGTTTGATAATTAAATCAATGAAGTTCAAAAAAATATATATTGAGATAACAAATTCCTGCAACTTTTCATGTAGCTTTTGTTACAAGAGCAAACGCACTAAGCGAATACTCTCTGTTGAAGAATTTCAGTTAATATGTGAGAAAATTCAACCCTTTACAAAGTATATTTATCTTCATGTGATGGGAGAGCCCTTGTTGCATCCGCATTTTCGAGAAATTATGCAAACGGCAACGACTTTTGGTTTTAATACGAATATTACAACCAATGCTTCTTTGATTGAAAAACAAAGGGCTGTATTAAATGCTTTTCCTCCACATCAAATTAATATATCACTTCATGATTTGGTAGAGCATGTTCATTTGAATCAATTATCCGTTTATCTTGATACGATTCTTTCTTTAACTAATGATTTAGCAGCTACTACGTATTTTAATTTACGTTTGTGGAATAGGATAGAGGGGCAGCTTAATTCATTCTCCGATGCTTGTATAAAACATTTAAGAGAAAAACTGGATATTGATTCGTCCATTTTTACTTCTGAAAACATAAAGAAAGGTATTCATTTGCGTAAGCATATTTATTTGCAAACCGCCGACCGCTTTGATTGGCCCAATGAAAAAGCTTTTCCTTCTAATAAACCTAAAACTTGCTATGCCCTCAAAGACCATATTGCCATTCTATCCGATGGTTCGGTAGTGCCTTGTTGTATCGATGCTGATGCACATTTGTTATTGGGCAATATTTTTACCGATGACTTGGAATCGATGGTAAAAAGTGAAAAAGCTCTACGAATAAAAAATGGTTTTGCTAGAAAAGAAGCGGTGGAAGAATTTTGTAAGGTATGTGGGTTTAGATAATTTTTTTTTGCAGAGAGTTAGAGACTGATTTTAATAAAATAGGCTGTTCTTTTTCAGAACAGCCTATTTGAGTTTTTGTTATGTATTATCTTAAGCAGATTTTTTTGCTTTATCCACAATAGCTTTGAAAGCTTCCGGATGATTCATTGCTAAATCGGCTAATACTTTGCGGTTCATTTCGATACCTGCTTTGTGTAAAGCGCCCATAAGTTTTGAATACGATAAACCTTCTAAACGTGCAGCGGCATTGATACGTTGAATCCACAATCCGCGGAAATTACGTTTTTTGTTTCTACGGTCGCGGAATGCATATTGCAACCCTTTTTCCCAAGTGTTTTTTGCAACAGTCCATACATTTTTTCTGGCTCCGAAATAACCTTTGGTTAATTTAAGAATTTTTTTTCTTTTCGCTCTTGAAGCGACATGATTTACTGATCTTGGCATAATTTAAATGTTTTTGAAAGTTAGCGTCCTT
>JAFGVL010000056.1 GCA_016938015.1 Paludibacteraceae bacterium | reverse complement strand
TGAGCTTCGGCACAAAGAGCCTCTATTGTTTCGGTAGATGGTGGCATATCCGGACTACCTATGCCTAAACTGATAATATTTTTTCCGGCTGCATTTAAGGTAGCTATTTCTTTTAACTTGGTAGAAAAATAATATTCGCTTACCGAATTTAAGCGTTCTGCCGGCTTGATATGTAAAGATGTCATTTTGGTTTTTTTTAATTGTTTATTCGCTTATTTAGAGATTATCGATAAGCGATAAGCGATTAACAAATCTCGTTTATCTCTATTTGTTTATCTCTGATTACACGGTTTGTTCTCCTTCAGCATATTCGCCTAACACTTTAAACTCGTGTGTTAATGGCATAATAGCATCTACCGACTGTTTATAGCGTTCATAATCGGTATAACACAAGTCGATATAAAACTCATACTCCCATTCTTTACCAATAATAGGTAACGATTGTATTTTAGTTAAACTGATATCGTAAAACGAAAAGATAGTAAGCACTTTAGATAAAGCACCCGGAGTATGGTCGACCAAAAAAACAAAGGAAGCTTTATTTTTTTGTTTCCCTTTTGTTAATTGTTCCACTTGAGAAGAATGTGCTAAAACAAGAAAACGGGTAAAATTGCGCTTATTGGTTTCGATACTGTCTTGCAACACTGTTAGGCCATATAATTGGGCAGCTTTACTACTACATATAGCCGCAACACCCATAGTTTTATTTTTGGCAATTATTCGTGCTGACTCTGCTGTATCATCGGCTTCAACCACTTTCATATAATTGTGTTTTTCTAAAAACTCGTTACATTGCATCAAGGCAATAGGATGCGATTGTACCTCGTGTATATCTTCCATTTTTTGATTAGGCAACGCACAAATACATTGTTTAATGCGCAGTTTGTGCTCGCCAACAATTTGCAAATCGCTGTGTTTAATCAAATCGTTATTTTGCAACAAACTACCGGCAATCGTATTTTCAATAGCAACTATAGCTATTACCGTGGGGTCTTTTTTAACCGCTTTAAAAACATCTTTAAAAGTCATACATGGAATTATCTGCAATTCTTGGTCCTTAAAAAAAAGATGTGCGGCAATATCGTGAAACGAACCTAAGGTTCCTTGAATAGCAATTTTTTTCATCCTAATAAATTTTAATTATGGTTATATGAAAAAAAAATCCCGCTTATTCAGCGGGATTCATGTATTTGTATTTTCTATTTTTCTATTTCCAATAACACAACAATATCCCGCTCTTACCTACTAAAGTAAAAGTAAAAAAAGAAATATGAAAACCAAGATTGTCTCATTGTGTTGTTATATTTTCGCTTACAAAAGTAATGGTTTTTTTTTATTTGCAAGTAGATTGTAAAAAATATTTAGAAAAACGCTACTTTTTTTTAAGAATCACTATTATAGTGATAAAGGAACAGTAATCATCATTTATTCTTTTACCAATTTACCTGTTTCCATTTGCTTGTTACTGAAACGTATTTGATAAAGATACACTCCTTGTGGAATATTTTCAATATTGATTGTTTCTTCCGACGACTTTAATTCTGTACTTAATATTACCTTGCCGGATAGATTTAAAATTGCAAAATCAGCAGGAAATGGTTGAGCGGTTCTAACCTGTATATTTGTTTTAGCCGGATTAGGGATTACAGAACAAGCAGGAGCGATTTTATTCTCATTAACGGCTGTTAGCACCAATGGGGTACCCGAGCTTGTGCTACCTTTTTTATAATAAACACAATTGGACTCAAAAGTTCCACCATTAAAACCATCATCACAGTATGAATATGGCCCGCCTAATCCTCTGTAAAAACTTTCTTCAGGGAAACAGCCATCACCAATTAAAGGAGCAAAACAAGTTGATGAATATGAATAAACTGTACTATACGTGTTTGGTATTGTTTTATGATTTGTATCACCCGTCATAACATAGGCTTCATTTGCATACATATTTACAATGGCAGTTCCAATTAATTTATCAAAATCGGGATTGGGATAAATTTTTTCCGTTATGGTGTCGTGTTTATAGGAGATAAACACATTACCCAAGGTAACTTTCTCACTAATTCTATCAATAGTATATATTGTTGTATCAACACTTTCAGTTCTGCTTAGATATTTCTTTATAATTTTTCTTTTATAATTCTCAATATCGGGATTAACATAATTGTTTTGTTCAAGAACATGTATCTCATCCCCCGCCTGAAAATCATGCACCTGCTTCCAGGTAAGGTTGCTATTTTTTTGATTAGAGAGCGAAAAAGTGGTATCTACATTTACTATCAATTCTTCTGCCGGCACAGAAAATTCGTGGAAAGGAAAGGCATAGAGGTTTATGGTTTTAGAAATACCTCCTGTTCTTGTTAACTCAATGGAACAGTTATTTAAATTAGAACTTATAGGATTCATTGTTCCATCATATACCTGAAACTTGATTGTTTTACTATCCGTAGTGCTCAATGCGGCATCCACTTTAGCCATTACAACAATGCTATCGGCTCTTTTAAATGCTTTCCAGTAAACATCGGGAGTATAGGTGGGTTTAATTACAATTTCTTCATCCAAGTAATTTATAAACACAATACTGTCGGCACCCATACGTATTTCTTTGCCTAAAACAGAACCGTAAGGACTAAAACAATAATAATCTAATTGTAAAATATCTTTGCTTGGATAGTAGGATGTAGAACCATCAAAATTTATTTTGGTTGAATCAACCCAAAGTTTACCTGAACCAAATACAAATAACTCATTTGGAATATCAAAGGACAACAAGTAATTTGTTTTGATAGGTTGAAAATCGGTGGCACTCAACGAAGAAACAAAAAACGCCCAAAGGAAGGGAACAACTAATCGTTTTCTCATAATAATCAGAGGTTTATGTTTCAAAGATATAAAAAAAACGAATTGTAGGATTGGATTCGGTCTTATTTTTATAGAACTGTTATTTTAGTTTACATCCCATGAGTCTATTCTTTATTGAATGAAAGGTAGTTTTCCACGAATGAAGGTCAGTTTTCCACGAATGAAAGCCAGTTTTCCATAAATGAAAGGTAGTTTTCCATGAATGAAAGCTAGTTTTCCATAAATGAAGGTCAGTTTTCCATGAATGAAAGGTAGTTTTCCACAAATGAAAGGCAGTTTTCCATGAATGAAAGCCGGTTTTTCATAACTGCAAGGTAGTTTTCCATGAGAGGAAGGAAAAAACTCAACACGAGCTGCCTGTTTTACGGTGCAGGCAGCTCGTGTGTAATTAAAAGCGTTGTTTTGAAAACCTTAACTTGCTAATTTCTCTACATTCGGGGCTGGTTGTACCAAACACCGACTTAACATACTGTTTTGCGGCGTTGGCTACGTTTACCAATCCGTTAGTTTCATCGTACAACAACTCGTTACGTTTGTTGCGCGCATTAAACAGGTTGGTTTCGGCTGTTTTATATGCCGAGTTAAGGCTTATAAAATTAGTAACCATAGCTGTGAGAGCAGTAAGTTTTAAATCGGCTTCGTTGGGTTTATAGGCAGTAATGCTTGTAAGCAATTTTATTAACCTATCAAGGTTTTCTATGCGCGAATCGTAACTCATGCGCGATACCGAAACCGTTTTTGTTTCTTTTTGCCCTTCGGTACTAATGGCGGTACCCTCAGTTTCTTTTTTTGCTTTAGCTCTACGGCCATGTAGTAGGCGCACTAAGGTTTGTGCTTTTTCTATATCTTGCGCCGAGGCTCCCGATACTTTTAACGAAATAAACACCCGTGTTACTAACTTGCTTAAGTTTTCGAAAGAGGCATCTCTGCTGCCTACCGCTTTTTTATACGCCGACTCGGCATTGTATAAAGCCGTAAAAGCATCGCTGCAATTTTTCTTTAAGGCGGTTAAGTTTGCTGTTTTAAGATTGGTAGCTGCAGGATTGTAGGCAGTACCCAAGGCAGTAGTTGCAATAATTAGTTTTTCTAAGTTAGCCACATTTTTAGCATGACCGGTTTCATTTAATTTACTCATAATTTTTTGTGTTAAATTAGTACTAGATTTAAATACCTTGTAAAAATAACTACTATCAGGTTTAAAAACAATTGACTCAAGTCAAGAAATACCTACAAGTTATCAACAAATAAGTTGGTATAAACTACTACTAATTTAGTTAAACAACTAATTATTAATAGATTGATACTTTTTGCAAGAATTGACTTGAGTCAAGAGCAAAAGGGGAAAACAGTTTAAGTATTAACAAATCGGTTGGATTTAAGCAAGATTTCTTGTAGATTTGAAAAAATTATTTAATACTGTTGATATCTTATAAAGGATATTATTTATAGATAACAAATAGATTTATAAATTTGAAAAATACTAATTTATAATACATTATGACGCTTAGTTGGAATGAGATAAAAGACAGAGCTTTAAATTTCTCAAAGGAATGGGCTGACACTTCAAACGAAGAAGCTGACGCTAAACCGTTTTTAGTTGAGTTTTTTAATGTTTTTGGTATAAGCAGTAAGAGAGTTGCCACTTTTGAGCATAGAGTTAAAAAGTTGGATGAGAAAGACGGTTACATTGACTTGCTTTGGAAAGGGACAATACTGATTGAAATGAAAAGTAGGGGCAGAAACCTTGATAAAGCATATCAACAAGCTATTGATTACACTCACGGATTAAAACAACATGAGTTACCAAAATACATTCTTGTTTCCGATTTTGAGAATTTTCGGCTGTACGACCTTGAAGAAGATAAACACATTGAATTTAAGCTCAACGACCTAGTAAATAATGTTCAACATTTTGGTTACATTTTAGGTTATCAAAAGAAAGTTTACAAAGAACAAGACCCTGCAAACATACAAGCGGCAGAGTTGATGGGTAAACTACACGACCGTTTAAAAGAAATTGGCTACACAGGACATCCATTAGAAGTTTACTTGGTTCGCATTTTGTTCCTGTTGTTTTCCGAAGATACAACCATCTTCAACAAGCAACAATTTCAAGACTTTATAGAGCAACGCACTAATGAAGACGGTAGCGACCTTGCTGCAAAACTTCAAGAACTCTTTCAGGTGTTGAATACGCCTAAAGAAAGCCGTTTTAAAAATCTTGACGAACAACTTGCCGAGTTTCCGTATGTAAACGGAAAACTGTTTGAGGAAATATTGCCTATGGCAAGTTTCGACAAAAAAATGCGACAGGCATTATTAGATTGTTGCGTAATAGATTGGAGTAAAATCTCTCCGGCTATTTTTGGTTCAATGTTTCAAAGTGTAATGAATCCTACTGAAAGAAGAAATTTAGGAGCGCATTACACAAGCGAAACCAATATTTTGAAACTTATTAAACCGCTTTTCTTAGACCAACTTTGGCAAGAATTTGAAAGCGTAAAAGACAACAAAAACAAACTACCCGAATTTCACAAAAAACTAAGTACGCTTAAATTTCTTGACCCTGCTTGTGGTTGTGGTAACTTTTTGGTTATTACTTACCGCGAATTGCGATTGTTGGAATTGGAAATTTTGCGTTCACTTTACAAACACGGAGAACAGGTTTTAAACATCGAAAGTATTATATGGATTAATGTTGACCAATTTTATGGCATCGAGTACGAAGAATTTCCTGCTCGTATTGCCGAGGTTGCTATGTGGCTGATGGACCACCAAATGAATATGCTTATAAGCAATGAGTTTGGACAATACTTTGCACGTTTGCCGTTGAAAAAAGCGGCTAAAATTGTTCATGGAAATGCCTTACAAGTAAATTGGAACAGTTTAATTCAACAACAAGCTATTGAAGTTGTTGCCAATAATGCAACCGTAACTTTAAATGAACCCACAGCCGAATATACCACGGTCAATATCAAAACCAAGAACCTTACAATTATTGACGAACGAAGTGCCAATGAAAAAAGCATTGTAACTGCCGGTACTTATGATTATATACTGGGCAATCCGCCTTTTATAGGTTCAAAAATAATGACCCAAACACAACGAGATGAAGTGGTTAGAGAGTTTGGCAATATAACAGGCGCAGGGGTGTTGGATTATGTTACGGCGTGGTATGTAAAAGCCGCAAAACTGATTCAAAACACAAAAACAACATGTGCTTTTGTATCTACCAACTCCATTACCCAAGGCGAGCAAGTAGGCATATTGTGGAATGTGTTGATAAATTTGTATGGACTAAAAATTCATTTTGCCCACCGTACATTTAAATGGAGTAACGAAGCCAAAGGAAATGCTGCCGTTTATTGTGTAATAGTTGGCTTTGCCAATTTTGATACAATTAACAAAAGGATATTTGAGTATGAAGATATAAAAGGAGAAGCACACGAAGTAAAGGCTAAAAACAT
>JAFGVL010000055.1 GCA_016938015.1 Paludibacteraceae bacterium | reverse complement strand
TTTTGGTGGTGTTGAAGAATCTTACGGTTATTCTGTAGGTGGCACTATGTATAATAGAGAGGAGTCTTATCAAGTAGTAAGTTTTAATGGATTGAGTTCTAAAAATTATTACGAAACCAATGCTACCGATAATATTTATAACCCTTGGGATACAATCACGATACATAGAGATATTCAGTCGGTATATGATTCAGTTAGTTGGGGTATTAATGGAAATGCCTTAATTCTTCCTGATGAGAATTATCAAGCACAATTAACGCTTAAATTGCCTGCCACTAGATTAAATGATGGGTTAAATCAATTGGCAATGATAGTTCATAAAAATTGCAACGACACCATTTTTTCAAATCTTTGGTTAAGAAAACCTTCTTTTGATTTGTTGTCAACAAATACAACTATTTGTCAGGGAGATAGTGTTCAACTATCAGCAACTTCAAGTATTCCATCGGCACAATACAACTGGTACACTGCAGCCGGAGGATTGAGTACTCACGTTGCTAATCCATTTGTTTCTCCTTCTGTAACCGGTAAGTACTATGTGTATGCAAGTTATGATACCTACACTACATTTACCGATTCGGTAGAGATTGTTGTGAAACAAAGATCTTTTCATGTATTAAATGAATCTATATGTCCTACAGAAACATATTTTTTCGATGGAAAAGTTATCAGTGCTCCGGGTATATATAGAGATACTTTGGTAAATAGTGTAGGTTGCGATAGTGTATTAACACTTAATTTAAGTTTTTATCCTCAACAAACTGTTTATATTTCAGATAGCATCAATGAAGGCGAATCTTATACCTTTAATGGACAAAAACTGACTGCGGAAGGAACCTATAGAGCATTGTTATCGAATAGTTATAATTGTGATAGTGTAGTTTATTTAGAATTAAAAGTTATTAAACACATTCAACCTCCAACTACATTTTCTCCAAATGGCGATGGTGTGAACGATAGGTTTGTAATAAAAAACATAGAAAAATTCCCTTTAAATACCTTACAAATTTTTAATCGTTGGGGAAATAAAGTGTTCGAAGCATCTCCTTACAGAAATACCTGGGATGGGTTTAATCAATCCGGAATGTCGGTAGGAGGAGATACCTTGCCCGAAGGAACTTATTTTTATATCATAAATTTGGGCGATGGTTCTGAAATTAAAAAAGGATATATTTATTTAAACCGATAAATTTTCATACAACTAAATATAAATTTGCAATAAGTATTCGTTAATGTTAAAAAAAATAGTCATATTATCACTTGTGTTTTTAGGCTTCGGTACTGTTTATGGTCAACAAGAAGCTATGTACACACATTACATGTACAACACACTTGGCGTAAACCCAGCTTACGCCGGAAGTAGAGATGCTTTAACTATTACTGCTCTACATCGATCTCAATGGGTTGGTTTTGATGGTGCTCCTACCACTCAAACACTTACATTACATTCTCCTTTTTATAATGAAAAGGTTAATTTGGGATTATCCTTTTTAAATGATAGAATTGGTCCGGTTAATAACACTGCTTTGTTTTTAGATTATGCCTTTAGATTTAAAGTTAGTGAGAAAAGTAAGCTGGCCTTGGGCTTGAAAGTGGGTTTTAATACCTATCATTTTAGTTTATCCGACCTTCAGTCTACAACACCCGAAGATATTGCAAACAATATTTCAGAAAATTCTTTTTCTCCGAATGTGGGTTTCGGTATTTATTATTCTACCGATAATTTTTATGCAGGGATATCTACACCTAAACTTTTTCAAAATAATTATCATTACGAAGAGTCATCTTTATCAAGTGGGTTAACTATTGAAAAAAGGCACTTTTATACCATATTAGGGGGAGTAATTCCATTAACCGAAGATATCAAATTAAAACCAACCGGTTTTGTTAAAATTACACAAGGAGCCCCTATCGAAGGCGATATTACTGCAAATGTAATACTATACAATCAATTTCATGCCGGCATAATGGCTAGAACCGGAGATGCTATTGGGTTGTTAGTCGGGTATGATATTACCGAACAGCTATTTGTCGGTTATTCCTTTGATTGGTCGTTTGTAAATAAAACAGGGCTTTATAACGGAGGTAGCCACGAAATTGTACTTCGATACGATTTTATTTATAGTCATTTACAACGTATACGTTCACCTAGATACTTCTAAAAAATGAAAAAAACTCTTACCATATTCTTGTTCTTTGCCAGTATTGCTGCTTTTTCTCAAACTAAAAATGAGAAAAAAGGCGATGACTTTTACGATATTTATTATTTTGATAAAGCCATCAAATCATATATGCATGCTGATAGCTTGAGTTTAGTAGCTCAACGTAATCTAGCCGAAAGTTTTTATAATCGTTTCGATTTTGCTCAAGCAGAAATTGAATATGAAAAATTTATAGAATCTCCACTAGCAACCATTAACGATTATTATACTTTTATTCTGATACTTAAGGCAAACGAAAAATACGACGAAATTTCTTATTGGATGGGTAAAATTGCCGAAAAAAAATCAGAAGATTTACGGGTAAAAGATTTTAACGAAACAAAACAAAAATTTGATAGTTTATTAATTCCTAATCCAAAATATAAGGTACATAATTTAAAGATGAACACCAAAGATGAAGATTTTGGTACCTGTTATTATGGAAAAAATAAAGTTGTTTTTACCTCATCACGTTCGGGATGGAAACCTATTCTACGAAAATATAACTGGAATAGAGAGCCTTTCTTAGATATTTTTATGGCCGATGTGAATGATTCTAACGAATTAGAGAAACCTCGATACTTCAATAAAAAATACAACAAAAAATGGCACGAAGGTCCTTCTAGTTTCAATGGTATTAGTAAATTTATGGCTTTTACCCGCAATAATTATGACGGTGAAAGCGAAGACGATATTGTAAAGCTTCAATTATTCTTTTCAGAATTTAAAAAAGGAAAATGGCAAGAACCCGATGATTTCTACCTCAATAGTGATGAGTATTCAGTAGGGCATCCGGCACTAACTCGTAATGGACGTATATTATTTTTTGCAAGTGATATGCCCGGAGGTTATGGAGGCACAGATTTGTACATGGTTACAAAAATGTCTAAAAACAGATGGAGCGAACCTATCAATTTAGGTCCAGCGGTTAATACCGAAGGTAACGAAATGTTTCCTTTTTACGAAGATAGAAATAAACTGCTTTTTTTCGCATCAAATGGTAAACATGGTTTAGGTGGGTTAGACGTGTATGTTGCTCATGCAACTAGTTCAGGTTTTGAAGAAGTGAAAAATATTGGCGCGCCTATAAACACAAGTGCGGACGATTTTGCGTTCATCATAGACAAGAAGTTAAAAACCGGATATTTTTCTTCCAACCGTTCGCAAGGAAAAGGCGGAGATGATATTTATCGATTTGATTACACCGGAAAATTCGAGATGAAAAAGAAAATCGAGCAAATTCCGGTTACACCTAAAACAAGTCCAAAAAAAGTTTCTAAATCAGTAACAGAATCGGCAAAACAAGCACTAATAGACACCATAGATTCAGATGATTCAGTTCAATTGGTTTTTAAAGATTCTATCACTAATCTTACGTATAATTTATTGGTTATTAACGATCAATCCGATATGCCGATAAAAGATGCTGAAGTAAAAATAGGTAAGTTGTTAAAAGAATATACCGATTCTTTAGGAAAAGCCGCAACCGAGTTTAATATTATGGATACCTTTAAAGTAGTTATTAATGCATTTGGTTACAAGCAAGAAGCAAAAACTGTTTCCTTACAAAAATTGCGTGCCAATAAAATGGTGGTTAATGATACTATTCGATTAAAAGTGGCTGTAGATCAACGCATTGTGCTTAAAAATATTTACTATGATTTTGATCGTTCCAATATATTAAGAGAATCGTCGGTTGAGTTAGATAAACTGGTTAAATTTATGAAAGAAAATCCTACTGTAAAAGTTGAGTTAAGTTCGCATACCGATTGTAGAGGTTCTTACAGATACAACATTGGTTTGTCGCAACGAAGAGCTAATTCTGCTATTCGTTATGTAATTTCAAAAGGAATAGACGCTTCTCGTATTACAGCAAGAGGATATGGAGAAACACGCTTGGTAAATGGTTGTGTAGATGGTGTGCATTGTTTGGAACGTCAGCATCGTCAAAACCGTAGAACTGAAATATTTATTCCTGGAGTTGGAAAAGCCTTGGATATTCAACAAACAAAAGGAAAATATTCGAAATAGAACATGGATAAATAAAAAAAACAGCCATTAGTGTTTTATAAAAAACCTGCCAATTTGAATCTCGGCAGGTTTTTTTATGAAATAATCGTTGCTATAAAATCTCTTTTACCCCCATAGTCTCTAAATTCGCAGAAATAAATACCTTGCCATGTGCCTAAATTTAATCGTCCGTTAGTTATGGGAATACTTACGCTTGTACCTATTAAACTTGCTTTTATATGAGCAGGCATATCGTCGGCACCTTCCAATGTGTGGGTGTAATAGGGTTGGAGCTCGGGAACTATTTTATTCATAATGCTTTCAAAGTCGGTACGAACGCTTGGATCAGCATTTTCATTGATGCTTAATGCGCAAGAAGTATGTTTTACAAAAAGGTGTAATAAGCCTGTTTGTGGTAATTCAGGCAGTTGTTGCAGTATTTCACGGGTTATTAAATGAAAACCTCTTTTTTTAGCCGATAAGCTAAATGTAACTTGTTGTGTCATGCATTTAGTTTAATAAATTGTTCGGGAAATCGAGCAGTCACTTCTTTGTAAAAATTACGAATTTCAGTTATATCAGCTTTTTCATTTCCTGTAGGGTAAAATATTTTTGTTATGCCACACTCTTTTTTATGGTAATCGATATAAGCTAATTGAATCGGTACATTTGCCTTTAAGGCAATTTGATAAAAGCCTTTTTTCCATTCTTTTACAGGTTTACGAGTTCCTTCGGGTGTAATACCAATGTGAAATGTTTTGTGCTTAGCAAATTCTGCTGCTACTTCATCGGTTAGCGAACCGCGTTTTTTTCGGTTTACTGGTATTCCTCCAATCGATTTTAATAAGAGTCCTAAGGGAAAGAAAAACCATTCTTTTTTCATGAAAAATTTTGGAGTACTGGGAGTAGTAACTGTTGCCATATACGAAAGTTTAGCAATTATAAAATCCCAATTACTGGTATGTGGGGCCACGCATAACACACTTTTTTCTACTTCGGGTACTGTGCGTAGGGCTTTCCATCCGGCAATTTTCAATAAGCATTTACTTATCATAAGCATTTACTTTAATTTTTTGTTGGAACGCAAAGTTAGGGCTTTTTATTTTTTTAGTTGAGTGTTGAAAAATATATTTCAATTAAGTACATCAATTTATTACTTTTGTTTTTATATATGGAACAAGATTTTTTAAAAGAATTAAATACCGGTCAATTAAATGCTGTTGTTTATAACGATGGTCCTTCATTGGTAATTGCGGGCGCCGGATCGGGTAAAACACGGGTGTTGACCTATAAAATAGCCTATTTATTACAGCAAGGTTTTCCTGCAGAGTCGTTGCTTGCGCTTACCTTTACCAATAAAGCAGCGCGCGAAATGAAAGAACGTATTGCTAAAATGGTAGGTTGGCAAACCTCTCGTCGTTTATGGATGGGAACTTTTCACTCCATTTTTTCGAGAATTTTACGAAGTGAGGCAGATAAGTTAGGCTTTACTCCTGATTTTACTATTTACGATGCATCCGATTCAAAAAGCTTAATCAAAGCCATAATAAAAGAATTAAGTTTAGATGATAAACTGTATAAAGCAAGTATTGTTCAAGCTAAAATATCTCAAGCAAAAAACAATTTATTATCCCCCCAAGCGTATAAAGCAAGTGGCGGTTTATTAGAATCGGATAGAAATGCTAAAATCCCTTTGGTTTTTGATATTTATGCACGTTATACAAATAGGTGTAAAGCCCCCAATGCTATGGATTTCGACGACTTATTGCTGTATACCAATGTGCTTTTTCGCGATTTTCCGGATGTGTTGGAGAAATACAAAAGTTTTTTTCAATTTATTTTGGTGGACGAGTATCAGGATACAAACTTTGCCCAGCATTTGATTGTTAAACGTCTGGCCGAAAATCATCATAAATTATGTGTAGTGGGCGATGATGCTCAAAGTATTTATTCTTTTCGTGGCGCTAATATCGATAATATTCTCAATTTTAAAACAACCTATCCTGAATGTCAGGTTTTTAAACTGGAACAAAATTATCGTTCCACACAAAATATTGTAAATGCGGCTAATAGCTTGATAGAAAAAAACAAAGGGCAAATTCGCAAACGTGTTTTTTCTCAAAATGACCATGGAGAAAGAATAACGGTACATAGCGTATACTCCGATTACGACGAAGGATTTACCATTACTAATGCAATTGCTACATTACAAAAAGGCTCCAATTACGATGATTTTGCTATTTTGTACCGTACCAATGCACAATCGCGTGTATTAGAAGAAGCCTTGCGTAAAAATGCCATTCCGTATAAAATTTATGGGGGCTTATCTTTTTATCAACGAAAAGAAATTAAAGATGTAATTGCTTATTTGCGTTTGGTAATTAACCCACACGATGAAGAAGCGCTGAAGCGTATTATTAATGTGCCTGTAAGGGGTATTGGCGATACTACCTTAAATAAATTACTTGATTGTGCTCATTTGCATCAAGTGAGTGCATGGACGGTTTTATCCGATATATTGGCTTATAATTTACCTGTTAATGTCGGTACAGCTCAAAAACTCACAAAGTTTAGAGATAGCATTGCTCCTTTTCAAGAACAAGTGTATCAAATTAACGGCTACGATTTAGCGCATACAGTAGTAAAAGCTTCCGGTTTAATGAGCGATGCCAAACAAGATAACAGCCCCGAAAACTTGAGTAGGGTAGATAATATGGAAGAATTGCTAAAAGCCATTCATGAGTTTTGCGAAATGAAAAATGAAGAAGAGGGACAAACAGCATTTTTGCCTGATTTCCTTTCGGAAGTGTCTTTACTTACTGACCAAGACCAAAAAAATGACGATACCACTCAACGTGTTACTTTAATGACAGTACATGCCTCTAAAGGATTGGAATACAAACACATTTTTGTGGTGGGTATGGAAGAAGAACTTTTCCCTTCTTCCAGGTCGTTAAATTCAGAGCGAGATTTAGAGGAGGAGCGTAGGCTCTTTTATGTAGCTATTACACGAGCAAAAGAAACTTGTCATATCAGTTATGCAAAATCGAGGTTTAGAAATGGTAAAAGCAATTTTTGCAACCCCAGTCGTTTTATTAACGATATAGATCCACAGTTTTTAATTTTGCCTGAAGATATGTGTAAATCTTCTTTTGCGGGTAATAGATTTCAATCTCCTCTCGAAGAACGATTTTTTAGTGAAAGCACTAAAAAAACAACTACCATGCAACCTTTTCAAACTCCAAAAAAATTGAAAAAAATAGCTCCTGCTGCATCAACTACAAATTCTTTAACCGAAGTAGGAGGTTTGTGTAAAGGAGCATTGGTGGAACACGCTATTTTTGGTAAAGGAGTCATAGTTGAGTTAAATGGTTCCGGAACAGATGTACGAGCCATTGTGGATTTTGAACACGTTGGTTATAAAAATTTATTGCTTAAATATGCCAAACTGAATGTGCTTTAGTAAGCTATGGCTTTAAGGTTTGAGAAACTTAAACTGTTGAATAAATTTTTTCGGCAAATTGTTTAACTTCTTATAACTACCCATAACTTCACATATTAAATAATTAGTTTTTCCTTTGTAGTTATTTATATCAATAATACATGAAAATTTCACAACTGTTTATACTTGTATTTTGTTTATTTTTTTCGGTATCTCTTTTTGCCGAAACAGAAATGCGAGTGTATGGTTATGTGTTTGATGCAGATAGAGAACCAATGGCGTTTGTAAATGTCCAGATAGAGGGTACTGCTTTGGGCACGACTACTCGTAACGATGGGTATTACGAATTGACCTTTTCGCTAACCGATACTGCTACTGTTACTGTAATATATTCTTTTCTCGGATACGAATCGTTTTCGTATAAAATAAGTTCAAAGCACTCTAGAATTCAGAAAATGGTTATTCTTAAAGAATTAGCTATTGCTCTTGGAGAGGCCGAAATAAAAACTTTTCGCGACCAAACTACCACTGTTGATGTGTTAGATTTATCCAAACTCAAAAGCATACCCAATGTTTCGGGCGGAGGAATTGAGTCTTTAATAAGTACTTATGCAGGAGTTTCTGCCGGCAACGAATTAAGCTCTCAATATTCGGTTAGGGGAGGAAGTTACGATGAAAATAGTGTATATGTTAACGATATAGAAGTATATAGACCGCTTCTAATACGTTCGGGGCAACAAGAGGGCTTGAGTTTTATCAATCCGGAATTAGTGGCTGCGGTTTCTTTCTCGGCTGGCGGGTTCGACCCCAAGTACGGCGATAAAATGGCCTCTGTGCTCGATATTCAATACAAAAAACCAAAAGGCTTTGAAGCATCTGTTTCTGCTAGTTTATTAGGTGCTTCTGCTTATGTAGGGCAGTTATCCAACAATAAAAAGTTCAGCCAAATTCATGGTATTCGTTATAAAAGCTCTAATTATATGTTGGGAGCTTTGGAAGTTGATGGAGCTTTTAATCAGCAGTTTATCGATTACCAAACGTATATGACCTACAATTTTACCAAAAAATGGGAGTTAAGTGTATTAGGCAATTTTTCGCAAAACTCCTACAGTTTTGTTCCCGATAGCTTAATTACTACATTTGGCACACTCGAAAATCCTAAAACATTTAGGGTGCATTTTGATGGTAGAGAAAAGGATTTATTTCAAACTCTTTTTGGTGCGGCAACATTAAAGTACAGTCCAACAAATAACTTAACTCTTAGTTTATTGGGTTCTACATTTAATACAAGTGAAACTGTAAATTACGATATTGAAGGTCAGTATTGGTTGGGAGAGGCTTCTTCTGGTGATGCTAGTCTAGGTATTGGTGCTTACCACGATTTTGCCAGAAATACGCTGAATGCTACAGTAGTTAGTTTGGCTCATAGAGGAGAATACCAGAAAAAGAAAAATAAATTGGAATGGGGAGTTTCGTTGCAACAAGAATTAATTAGCGATAGGATTGATGAATTTCAGATTCGCGATTCTGCCGGTTATTCCTTGCCTTTTAATGTAAATGCACTGTCACTTTACTACAACCTTCATGCAAAATCAAATTTAAGTAGTTACCGTACTCAAGCTTTTATTCAAGATGCGTTTAAAATAGCAAAGTTTTCTTTTGTAGGGGGCTTGCGTGCTAATTATTGGTCGTTTAATGATGAATTATTGCTTAGCCCTCGCTTGGCTATTGCTTATATGCCCTCGTGGAAAAAAGATTTTATTTTCCGATTCTCTACCGGAGTTTATTATCAATCTTCTTTCTACAAAGAAATTAAAGATACCATAGTAGATAATCAACGAAATGTTTTGATACAACTAAACAAAGATATACAAGCACAACGGTCTTTACATTTTGTATTGGGTAGCGATTATCGTTTTAAATGGGGAAACAGGCCTTTTAAATTTACTTCCGAGGTTTACTATAAACCTTCAGATAGAGTGATAACGTACAAAGTGGATAACGTAAAAATTATATATGCCGGAAATAATGATGCAAAAGCATATACCGCCGGATTGGATTTAAAACTCTTTGGCGAATTTGTACCCGGAACAGACTCTTGGATTAATCTTTCGTTGATGAATGCTAAAGAAGATAGAGTAGGCGATGAATACGGATATGTGTCTAGACCAAACGAGCAAAGGGTAGTTTTTTCTACTTTCTTTCAAGATTATTTTCCCGGATTTCCCAAATATAGAGTGCATTTAAAATTTATTTGGGCAGATGGTTTGCCTTATTGGGCTCCAAACGCAGTACATACTACAGAAAATACATTAAGGGCAAGGTCGTACAGGCGAGTGGATATAGGTTTTTCAAGGGCTTTGGCAAAAGGAGATTTTAATTGGTTAGATAAAACAGGGGCTTTTAGCGTTGCAAAAACTATTCAACTCGGTTTAGAAATATTTAATTTGTTGGATATACAGAATGTGGAATCGTATTATTGGGTTAGCGATATTGAAAATAAACAACATCCCGTTCCAAATACCCTTACCGGAAGACGTTTTAATTTCAGATTGTCGGTAGATTTTTAGGGGGGGATGTAGAGACGCACTGCCGTGCGTCTTAAATATAACAACAATTTTACATAAAAAAAAAGACGCAAATCATTGCGTCTTAAGTATGTTTTCAAATCTTTGCTTTTTATTTTTTTATCTATCTTAATATTGTTCCGATTCATTAGGAAAATTGCCCGATTTTACATCTTTACTATATTGTTGAAACGCATTAGTCATAATTGAATTTAAGTCGGCATACCTACGTAAAAAACGAGGTGAAAACGTTTTGTTTGTCATACCCAACATATCGTGCACTACCAGCACCTGACCGTCAACACCATTACCTGCACCAATACCGATAACAGGTATTTTTAAACTTTTTGTCACTTCAGTTCCGAGTACTGCAGGAATTTTTTCTAAAACAATTCCAAAACAACCCGCTTTTTCAAGCAATTGAGCATCAGCAAGTAATTTACTTGCTTCTTCTTTTTCTTTTGCGCGTACGTTATAAGTACCAAATTTATTAATGGATTGAGGTGTTAAGCCCAAATGTCCCATTACAGGAATTCCGGCAGATAAAATACGTGTAACTGATTCGATAATTTCTTCGCCACCTTCTAATTTTAGGCCATCTGCACCTGTTTCTTTCATAATTCGAATAGCAGAAGCTAAGGCTAAGGTCGAATTTCCTTGATAAGTTCCAAAGGGCATATCAACAATTACTAAAGCTCTTTTTACACCTTTCATTACCGAAGCACCATGATAAATCATTTGATCCAAAGTCATAGGAAGAGTGGTTATGTTTCCGGCCATTACATTTGAAGCCGAGTCGCCTACTAATAGTACATCAATCCCTGCAGAATCAAGTATGGTTGCCATGGTATAATCGTAGGCGGTTAGCATACTTATTTTTTCTCCGCGTTGTTTCATCTCAGCAAGGCGGTGAGTAGTCACTTTTCTTAAATCTTCCGTAGTATATGTCGACATAATTTGTTGGTTTATTATAGTCAACAAAGGTAAAAAATTAAATGTAACAACTACAAATATTTGAACGAACCCATACTAAATTCAAAAATCTCATTGTAGATTTGTGTCGGATAGAATAAAGAGTCTAGAACCAAGAATGTGTATGAGATGTTTTTAGTTACTGGTCAATTTTTATTTTTTTTAGTTACAATTCACATTAATACTCGTTTCATCTTATTTACGTAAAAACAATTTTCAACCATGGCAAAAAGAAAAAAAAGTAAAACAGCCTTAAAACCTTCTGCTACAAAAAAGAAATCGAGCAAATCGAACCAATCATTTTTAAAACGAATAGGACGGTTTATTGCAAAGATGCTACTTGCTTTTTTTATTTTGAGTATAGGATTTGTGTTGTTGTATCGATTTGTTCCCGTTGTTTTTACTCCTTTAATGCTTATAAGGGTAGTAGAACAAGTAGCCGATGGCGAATCGGTTAAACTACGTAGGGAATGGGTTTCTATTGATGAAATATCGCCAAATATGAGTAATGCTGTTATTGCCTCTGAAGATAACTTGTTTATGGAGCACAACGGGTTCGATTTTGACGGAATACAAAAAGCAATTAAACACAATCAACGTAAAAAGCGAATACGTGGAGGAAGTACAATTTCTCAGCAAACGGCTAAAAATGTGTTTTTGTACCCTAAACGCTCCTATATAAGAAAAGGACTTGAGGCCTATTTTACTGTATTAATTGAATTGTTTTGGTCGAAAGAACGAATAATGGAAGTATATCTGAATGTGATTGAAACAGGAAATGGTATTTATGGTGTAGAAAAAGCTTCGCAGGTCTATTTCGATAAGCCCGCAGCCAAGTTGTCAAAGTCGCAAGCAGCATATATTGCCGTTTGTTTGCCCAATCCTCGTAAATTTAATCCTCAATATCCGTCTTCTTATATTAAAAGGCGAAAAGCAAAAATTGTAAATTTGATGCATGCAATAGGGCCTGTAAACCTAAAAGAATAAGCCTTTTTAAAGTCGTTTTTTATAAAAAGGCCTGTTTTTATATGTTAAATATCGTTTTTTATCTTTTTCTAAATTATTGATTATTAGGTTATAATTTATTTTTAATGTTTTTTTACAAAATATTTTACATAAAACGTGTTGCAGAACATAAAATAGTATATATCTTTGCATCCGCTTTTAGAGAAAAGAGTTACCAAAGTTTATTGAATGGTTAAGTTGATTATTGAGTAAAATTTTACTAATAATTTTTTTGTTATTATTTGGAACATAACAACTAAAAGTAGTATCTTTGCAATTCGTTTCGCCTCTAAATTTTTAGAAAAGAGGCAATCCCTAGAAACGAACAACAACAAAAACATATCACTTTTTTAAACCGACTTTGTGAAAAGTGTAGTTTAAATTTAAAGAAATATTAGGATGGTTAAAACTATCCGCAAGAGCGATCTTTGTAAAAAATTGGAACAACAAAAAGATGTAGTATAGAAGAGAAACGATTCTTTTATAATAAATCTAGTTATCTT
>JAFGVL010000054.1 GCA_016938015.1 Paludibacteraceae bacterium | reverse complement strand
TTTTTTCATAAGTGGGTTTATTTTGTACCCACAAATATAGTCATTTTGAATAAATAACAATCAATAAGACTTATTTTTGAGTTCATTTATGTAATAAATAGTTACTAACAAAACAAAAATTACTATGACAAAGAAAGATTTTATTAAAGTGACTCCGAAAGGAAGCAAAGAATCTCACATTATTCCAGCAAGCAATAAAGCATTTTATCAATCCCAAGATGCAAAAGTAGAAGAGCTTACTGATGATGATTTTATTGAACACATGGGAGTTAAAAAACCTACAGTTATACTTCCTGTTGAACAAACACAAAAATACAAAGCTTTAGAGGTTAAACTAGAAACACTTGGTAAAAACATTGAAGCTCTTAAAAAAGAGATTGAAAAAAAGACAAACGAAAACACTAGTTTACTTAAAAACATTGAAGCTCTTAAAAAAGAGATTGAAACTTTAAAAAAACAAAAATAATAATTTAAAACACCAATAATTATGAAATTCGGAGATTTTCTCAATACATTGGCTAAAAAGGTAGGGAAAGAAAATGACCCTGCATTAGTAGCAATCCTTTCTAATTCAGAGTTAGCAAATCGTGATATTAATGATGATTTTGCGAATACTCTCGACACAAACCTCATGTCGCTTGATGGAGCGAAAAACAACCCCGCATTACTTAATCATTTCAAGCCGGTAATTCTTGCTGGTATTGATAATAGCTTTGCAGCTCTAGGAAATAAGTTCGAATTAGGAGATGATTTTTTAACTGAAAAATCAACTTACAAAAAAGCTGAAATTCTTGAGTCAAAAATTGCCGCTAAATTAGCTGCAATTGAGGAAAGTAAAAGTAAAGGCGACCCTGCTAAAGAAGCTAAATTACAAGAACAACTTGTAGATCTTCAAAGCAAACTTGGTCAATTAACTGACCAAAAAACAGCAGAACTAAATCAATTGAAGTCGCAACATGAAATTCAAATGAATGACATGCTTGTAAAATTCAATTTAACAGGTAAAAAGTACGCGAATAAAGATTTACCAATGGAAACACAAACAATCATTGCTAAAACTTTACTAGATGCTAAAATTAAAGAATCTGGAGCCATATTAATAAACGATGGCGGTGTTTTAAAACTTAAACAAGCAGCCAATCCAACTATGGATTATGTTGATGCCGGTTTTAAACCAGTATCGTTTAATGATTTTGCTGACAAAGTTCTTGCTGACAACAAACTTCTCGAAGTATCGGGCGGAACTCCACCGCCAACACAAGCACCTGCAGCACCAAGAAGTATTTCTGCTCCAGGACAACAAATTAACTCTTCATCTTTTGATGCTGCTTTACAAGCATCTCAATCTGATGTAAAATAATTAAAATTATGAATTTAATAGGTTTTGTTCAAGCGCTTTTGATTAGTATCGGCGCATTCGCCGGGTTAGATAACCCACAGTATAAAATTACTCCGGTTGGATTTACACGTATGTTATTGGAGAACCCAACGACAGCTAAAATATCCAACGCAAAACAAATTTTAGAAGGTGCCGAGCGTGAACTTAAAGTTCGATATGCTCAACGCGGACTAGAAAGTGATGTTTCAAGCATCGATGATTGTGAAACACCAACTGGTTTAACCTACAAAGAGACTACTATTGGTCGTCCGTTGTTTTCTAAATTAGGTATATTCATCTCTGATGATGATATGCGTAAATACCAAAATGAAGCTCAGACAATAGTTAATGGAGGTAATCCAGCTTCTCCAATTATGGCTCCTTTATACGAAGCTATTTTAGTTAAAATAAATGGTATCATCCAAAAAATGGATGCTAATTTATTGGCAGCAATGGCAACCTCTTGGGGTAAAAATGCAGTTACAGGTAGTGCAACAGCACAAACCGTAAATTTTGCTAACAGTCTATCTATGACAGACGGTATTGTTAAGCTTATATCTGACTATCAATTCAATGAAGGGAATGAAACTCCTATTATTGTTGGTAATGGTGTAGTTGCTAACTATAATTTAACTCAAGGACTGAAAAGTGCTGCTGATCAATTCGGTTTTGGAGCAAATCAAACATTCCGTTTTTATAATGACTTACGTTCAACAACTGCTTGGGGTGTAAACCACTTTGGTGTATTTATGCCGGGTATGATTGGATTAGTAGACTTTAATAAAAATGTTGGTCCTTATGCAGGAGAAAAAGGTGGTAGTTATTTCTTTACTATGCCTGTTCCTATTCAATTAGCAAACGGCCAATTGTCAGCTTTGACGTTTGACTGTCAGTTAAAATATATCGATTGCCCTACTATTGTTGAAGAAGCAGTAACAGTTCCTCGTGGTTGGCAATTGATCATATCTAAATCATACGGCTTATATGTTGCTCCTGCTGATATGTTTGCAGCTACTGATCGTTTAACTGGTGTTCGCGGAGCATTCCATTATGTTGGTGCTTATGATGAAAATATTGTTAAAACACAAGCTATTGCTCCGTTTGTTAATGTTTCCGGTATTACATCATCTGATGCAACACAAGAAGTTGCAATTGGTGCTACTTATGATTTTGAAGCTGCCTTAACAGTTGCTCCTGCTGATGCAACACAAAAAGGAATATTATATTCTACTGCTGATGCTGCGATTGCAACAGTAAGTCAACTTGGTATCGTAACCGGTATTGCTGCTGGCGAAGTAGTAATTACTGCCACAACAGTGGATGGCTCTTATACAGCAAATGTAACTGTAACTGTACCTGTACCTGTTCCATAATATATAGCTTATGGCTCTTGATTGCTTAAAAGGTCTAATTGGTGTTAAGGCTGGAGAAGTTACTCCCGAACCGGTAACCGGTTTATATGTAACTTCTCTGCCTGACATTAATTTAGTTGAGATTGGTAAAATTGCCGATTCAGATCAATTACCAGGTGAAGGACAAAAAGACTGGACTAAATTATGGTTAGATGTTGAAAATAGAGGAATATTAAAATTCAGAACATTGTTCCTTTCTGAAATAAACAGATGCTTTAGGATTTCTAACATAACAATCGCTGAATGTCTTATTTGTGAGAATAAAGAATTATTAGCAGTTTCACTATGGTACTTGCTTGGTGCTGAGTTAATGTTTGAAAGAATAAACTCAAACAGAATTAATCGATACACAACTATAGATAAGTCAAAAGCTAAAGAATTGAGAGCTGATTTAATGGAACTATTCCATTCCGAATTAAGTACTGCTGTTGCAGGTATTGATATTAACAATAGTACATGTATGGAAGATTCCATTATTGAAGAAAGAAATCTGATAACAACACACACACCGGTCATATGATAAATGTAACGAGTAATCTTGGAAATGTAATTAGCACAGCATTAGAAAGGCTTAATGGTGTTAATATTAACATGATGACTCGTGAGCAGGCATCAACATTAATAGGTGTTGTACGAGATAGAGTTCATATTAATGGACTTGACTCTAAGAATGCTCAGATTGGTGTTTATACAAAAGCTTACATTAAATTACGAAGCGGCCAATATTCTAATGCATCTATTATTACTCGTGGTAAAAATTCCGGTAAAAATAAAAACGCAGGAACATATACTAAGGGTAAAAGTATTGGTGCTGCACGGCCAAGATATAATCGCGGAACAGATTCTAAGGTAATTCTTTCCCTTACAAGGCAGATGGAAAATGATATGGTTATTATGCCAATCGACAATGGCTGGGGTATTGGTTATTCAAACCCTGTTAATTATCAAAAAGCAAAATGGGCGGAAAATACCTATCATAAAAAAATATGGGATTTAACTACTGAAGAAAGAGCTGAAGCGATTAAAATTGCGGAGCGCTATATTGAGGAGGCTATGAAATGACAATCACTGGAGCTGTATCAGCTATAAATACTTTACTCTCTTCCGGATTATGTAATATCACTAATCAAATTAATGGAATTGCAGAACCGATTTTAGTTAAAGAAGATGAAGGAGATGATGAAAAATACATCCCGGCAATAATTGATAATAATGGTGAATGTATTTACCCATTTGTTGAAGATGAATATAAACTAGGCTTATACCATAGATTGCTTGGTAAAACATATACACATACTTCAAACGGCGGTTTTGGTGATGGCAAAAAAACTTTATGCGTGTCTGATCTAAACATGATAATATGGGGCTTTAAATCATCTACATTAAATCAAGAGGATTTTGAACAATATGTTTATTCAAAGATAGCCGGCAGTGTTTCAATTCAATCTGTAAATTTTGATCGTAACAATATTTTTGCTTCTGAATTTAAAGGTGTTAAGTTTTTTTTACCTCCAGAGGTATTTCTTATCTCAATTAAATATAAGGTCCAGTTCGAGATGAAAGCATCTTGCTTGGAAATAAATGAAATTTTTAACTGTACAAAATAAATACTACAACATGGCTCTAACTTATAAAACATGTGATCCAACAACTCCAGTAGAACACTTTTGTGATTCTTGTGGAGAAGGAGAAAAAGGACGCGTTCGTTCAGTTGGTTTAATAGATAAATCTGTAACTATTGCGATTCCTTATGTATTACTTGATTGGACTGCTGCAATTGAAGCAGGCACAATTACTATTATTCCTGAAACCAATGGCACGTTCGACGGAGGAACACCTAAATATGTTCCGGGTTTTGGCGACAAAAAAGAAAAGAAAATTGGTGATGATTATGTATTGACGTACAAAGATCCTAATTATGCTGAAAACATTGCTTACTACGAAGCTTTAGAAAAAGGTGATATCACTCCGTCTTGGAGAACAGAAAGTCTTTTACATATTGCTAAAGATGCGCAAGGAGTTCAGGTTAATGTTAAATCACCAGTTGAAGATGATGTTGATAGCATCGTTGTTCATATTGTGGAAATAAAATGGTTCTCTAAAACAAAACCATTAGCTTCTCCTGTATTGCCTATCATTGATTTATTTGAATGCTTTGAGGTAACTACCGGCGTTTAATATAATTTATTAATTAACAGCAAAAAGGCTGGCAGTAATAAAGCTGGCAGCCTTTTTAATTTACCAACGCCATGAATGAAATATACCAAGGAGAACATATTCCTTTTGTGTTCAATTTTACAGCAGGTTCAAATCCGGCATACGCTAAGTTTAGTGATTTTAAAGATGTATTCATTATTCTTTACACAGATTCATGTTTTCAAATTAAATTCTCAATGAATCAAGCAGATGGATTTGAGTTATTGACGTTGGAAAACTCTGATTTAAGATTAACAGGAGTTGCATTACCTGAACTTACCTCTCAACTTAAAGTAGGCTCATTACAATACGAATTAAGATGTATTGGAACAGATGGTGGAGAAGCATTTACAAAACAAGGCTTAACCGGAACCACTATCAAACAATCTTTAACCAAAAATATTCCATTAACACCACCAATACCTTTACCATAAATGGCAGATTTTGATATTGATATAAGCATAATAAATCAAATTGCATTTACTGTAAATGTTTTAATGCCAAGCGAGCCTGCTTTTACAGTGACTATTCAATTTGGAACTGAAAGTGGTGGTGCATCCGATAATGTAACCATTACCGGAACAGGAACCTCTACCGATCCTTTTAAAATTAGTGAAGAATACCAACGTAGAATAAACGCAGGGATATAAAATGAGAACTCAAGTAAAGACATATACATTCACAGCAGGCACACGGCAAATTACCGTAACCGATAATATTGCTTTTACGAAGTCAGATATTGCCATAATTGTAAACCGCACACAGCAAAAGGTACTATTCACAGTTCCTGACTACAATCTAATTACAGACGTAACCAACAAGGTTATCACATACGATAATAGTTTGCCAGTGCTTGCGGAAGGCGATGTGTTGTGGATTGAAATAGACATAGAAGTAACAGCACAAAAGATAGTTTACACTCCTGGTGATATAACAGTAACACCAATCCAAGGCCAACCAGACTACTACCATGATTTAGCTTACGAGATAGCTCAATGGCCAGACCTTGATTATCCATATTGCTATGCCATTTTGTTGTCGCCTTCCATTAAGGAGGTAAATTTATATGGTGCCTCAAAATATAAAGTTTCTGATGGAACTGTTTATTCGTCAAATAGTATTGTTACTATTGGTGAAAATGAGTCAGGAAGAGAAAACAAACACACAAAATTTGTCATATATAGAACAGATACACCTTACATATCATTTAATGCTGCAAACTATCCTGTTACACCAATTTTGCTAAACATTATTGGTATGTATATATTCAATTGCAGCATTAACAATGTATTATTGACTGGTTCATCTTGTGAATTTTTATTGTTTGATGATTCACTACGAGACCCATTGCTGCATAATGGAGTCAGGACAAAACAAAATTATGCAGCAAATGCCCTTTATGGTAGTAAAATCAACACATTATATTTCCCTAAATTTAGAGATGATGCAACAGATGAAGAAAGATATTGCGGAAACAATGCATTGTCTCCGTATTATTGTCCTTTTACAACAGTAATATTTCCAGACAATGGATATAAAATATCGTTACTACCTACAAATTATTTTAATGCAAGCTTTCTAAAAACATTAGTAATACCAGCTTCTGTAAAAGTACTTGAATTTGGCTGCTACGGTTTAAATAATGGGGTATTCTCATCTTTAATTTTTGAAGGCATACCGGATTCATTAAAATGTATTGGACCATTTCTAACTGGATACAAAGGTACAAATCTTACAATCCCTGATTCGTTCAAAGAGATTAGTTTTCAATCATCATTATGTGAAAGTGCAATCAACTTAACTAGCGTATATATTGGCTTACCAACAAGCACTTTTGCAAATACTACAAATTTTCTAAATAATGCTTCCGCATTAACCGAAGTAGAAATAGGTGATAATTGGACTTATTCAATCTACCTAAATGGTGGCGTTCATGCTAATATATTAGGTGCTACTTGGGAAACTAAAGTTTTTGCAAAACTACTCGATTTACATAGTGTAAATAATGAAATTCCATATGTTAAGATAACAGCAGGAGCATTAAACGTATGGGAGGCATGTACAAGTGATGGCACTCTGTACTCTGCAAATGTAGATAATGCAAAGTTTACAACTATCTTCAGAGTAGGACAAATAGTTATTGTCAATATATCAGGTACTAATCGCAGTTATACAATAGCATCTATTCAAGATGATAATAGAATGACTATGACTAATAGTAGTAGTATGGTAGCTGGAACATATTTACTTAATCACAACAAAATAGTAACAATAAACCCAACAGACTTAGGTGTGTGCAGCGCAGCCAATAAAGCAGTTGCAACAAATAAGTTGTGGCAATTAGTAGGAGCGTAAATTATGATACAGAAAGAAAGCGAGAGTAATATCCTCACCAATGGGGCAGGCTCGTATGCCTATGAAGTAGAAGTTCCTGAAGGTATTATTTGGGAAGAAGTTAAACTCGAGGAAGTTCCCGAAGAGTTGCGCCCGGGTTATATTGCACCTGAGTTAGAAGAATAATCATCATAAAACAATACAACTATGACATTACTTTTTATTCCCGAGCTATTGGCTCATAATTTCGATGGGTTTTTTACAAAACTTGCTTGCGTGTTAGGCTTGTGGGTGTTGGTGTTGCTCGCTTCTTTAGTAGATTTAAAAACTGGCATCGATGCCAGCAAACGAGTGGGCAATTTTAAAACAACCAGTAAAGGCTTGCGCAAAACTGTAACCAAAGACCTCTCCTACTTTGCCTTGCTGCTTATGCTTTTGTTACTCGATTTTGCCTTTAGTTATTTATCCGGCAAAATAACATTTTTCGAAATTCCTGTATGTTCAATTTTAGGAGTGATTGTTATAGTAGCAATCGAATCATGGAGTGTTCAAGAAAATTTAAAGAAAGGTAGAGGAAACGATGAAACAAGCCCTGATGTATTGCAAAAAGTTATTGATATAACTAAAGAACTAGGCGATGATAAAGTAAAAGCGATTATTAATGCCATAGACAAAACAAAATAAATGGAACTAACACTCAGAAGAATAGCCTACAGAGATTCCTATACAATAGGGCATTTATATGTAAATGGACAATATTTTTGCGACACGATAGAAGATGTTGTGAGAGATAACAATAGAGATGGTGATTTAGATGATCCAGGAGAAGAAAAAGTTTTCTCAAAAACAGCTATTCCACAAGGCCGTTATGTTGTTGTAGTAAACAAATCACCAAGATTTAAAAGATTACTTCCTTTATTGCTGAATGTGAAAGATTTTGAAGGTATTCGCATACACAATGGAATTGATGAGAATAGCTCAAGCGGTTGTATTATTGTTGGAGAAAATAAGGAAGTTGGCAAAGTAACGAATGGTCGAGTATATATGAATAAACTTACTGATTTGATTATAACAGCTCAAAGGAAAAACGAAAAGGTAATAATTCAAATAAGCTAATCATGAAAAATAAAATAATCGTATTTTGCAAAATCCATTTTCCTTATATTTTAATTATAAGTGCAATTTTATTATTCGTATTTAGTGGAAAAATAAACTCTTGTAAAGAGAAGAAAACGGAATCAGTTATTCAAGCTGCTAATGTAGCTATGGTTCGAGCAGATTTGATTGATAGTATTGTTTCTGAGGCTGTAAATGACACTGTTAGTAAATTGGAAGAGCAAATACAAGCAAGAAATATTGTGATTAACAAAAGGGCTGAAATAATAAAAAATAAAGATGCTAAAATAACTAAGCTAACTAATGATTATGAGAAAGCTTTGTATGCCTACAAAAACGACACAACACACACGGTTATCGGTGATTCATTAGCTTCTATATCAAAAAAAACAGTTGACGAACAAAAGGCTCAAAATGATTCATTAAAAAATCAAGTGGCCGATATTCAAAAACAAGCCGACGATTATAAACAACAAGCCTCATCTCTTGAATATCTAGTTATCCAAAAAGATAAAACGATTTCGGCCAATAATCAAAGCATAGATATGCTTACGAAGACATCTAAGAGAACCTGGTGGGAAAGAAATGCAAAATACTTTTCATTTGGATTTGGGGTGCTATTAGGATCTGCTGTAATAAGATAATAAAATGGGCTGTACAAAATGTACAGCCCATTTTATGTTTCAACAATTCTTATTTTATGAACAGATAACATGAGTTTTCGCTTTATTCTATAATCCGGAGTACGCATACCTTTTGAATCTTCCACTATTAATTTACCATCCAGTAAGTATGTGAAATCGGCAATATAATTACAGCTTCTTTCAACTACTTTTCCATCTCTAACTTGGTTTGGTATCAATTCAAATTTAACTTGCTCTTTTAGATCTTTAATTATACCGATACTTTCCATCCATTTTAATTGAGAAGCTCGCTTACTTTCTTTAGCAGAATCATAACCATCCGTTTTTTTATTGTTATATTTTGAACTAAATTTTTTTTTCTGTAATTTACTCCTATATTCATTTGCAGATATTCTATTTTCGCTTCCCATCTTTCTTTTGTTTTACAGTTATTGAAATTATGATGTGATTTCCTTTAATTACATTTCTTAAAAGACTATTTGGATATTCGAATGTTATCCTACCGGCATCAGAGAACAAAGAGTTTAACCTATCACCCAATGATACTAAGTTGATTGTTTCTTTACTCATCTTCAGCAGAATCATCAAACATTTGTGCAACCAAGTCAACAATATTTTCAGGGATTTGTTCTTCGGAACCCATCACAGCATTGGATATTGATTTCTTTAGTTGTATAATTTGGTACACCTTTTCATCAATGGTTCTTTTACCAAGAAAATAATAGCATGTAACGGCATCCTTCTGACCAATACGGTGCGTTCTATCTTCACATTGACAACAATCTGCATAGGTCCAAGGGAACTCAATAAAAGCCACATTTGAAGCTGCTGTTAATGTAAGCCCAACACCGGCGGCCCGAATCGAGCAAATAATTAAATCAGTCTTTGGATTGTTTTGAAAACTATCAACAGCTGCTTGCTTCTCTGCTGAGTTCTCACGGCCAGTTACTGACACTGCATGAGGGAAAGCATGTTTTAAACCATCAACAATTTCATGAAGAGAACAGAATAAGACTAGCTTCTGGCCATTCTCTCTAAAATCTTTAACAAATTCAACAACTTCTTTCAGTTTACCACGAGCCGATATCTGACGAAGTATATTAATACGCACCATGACTTCACCGCGCATCGCTGAGGCAATCTTTTCGTCAGTAGCATCCTTATACTTGATTAGATAAGATATCAAATCTTTTTCAGCATCTCTATATTCTTGTCTATTCGTAATTTCGCAAGTAAGCACTTGCCTTGTCTTATCCGGTAAATCCGTTAGTACTTTTGATTTTTCCCTTCGGAAGAAACAATGATTCCAAAGCATGGCATTTAATTCTTTCAAATTACTTGCTTCATTTGGACCGGCACAATATGTTCTTACAAAAGTTGGATATCCTCCAAACTTGTCAATTTTGTTTATAATACCCAATTGGCTTATTAAATCTTTTGGCTTATTAACTACCGGTGTCCCGGTAAGAAGAATTACATATTCTTTACCTGTAGTTATACCTTTGCAAAATTTAGCTTGTTGTGTAGATGTGGATTTTACCCTATGGCTTTCATCTATAATTACCGATTTGAATAATTTAATCTTTTCCGAAAATTCAACATCACGAAGAGACCAGCGTTCTTTTTTATTGATTTTTCGAACAAAGTATTTCTTAAGTGACTCATAGTTTGTAATAAATATATCATTCATTCCTGTTTGATGGAAGAATTGCCATGAGTCGCGAACCGAGTCAGATAATATCATGGCTTTTTTACCAGAGAACTTTTCAAATTCTCGCTTCCAATTTTCTTTTAATGAGCTCGGGCAAATGACAAGGCATGGAAATGCATTAGCTAAAAAAACAGTACCAATTGCTTGCATTGTTTTGCCAAGGCCCGGTTCATCTGCATTTATGAAACTTTTAAGCTCTAGTCCGCGTGCAATACCTCTTTTTTGATATGGATATGGTTCCATTTTTAATCCATGTTCAATGGTTAGTTCCGGCATATCAGGAATTGTAAAATCCTTTTCTTCTTCAGCTTGTACAATTCCTTTACCCCAACTAACATTTTCAGAACGCTGTACCCTATGAATAAAAGCATCTAAAGAAGCTCTTTGTGAAGCAGGGACTTTCCAAACTTTTGTATTGCCATCCCAACGCTTTCCAACTACTTTTTTTATCTCTTCTACAAGAAATGGTTTGTATTTGAATTCAATGTTGTAATAGCCTTGTGTATCTAATGTTATGTTCATTTACAATAATGATTTTAGCTTTAAATAAATCCCTACTCACGCAGACGTTTTCGGGATTTTGATTTAATTAATAAGATGACTCTGCTAATTCCGGCTCTGGTTCCGGATCTGGAATATCCTCAAACTCAACTTCTGAAATTACATATTCTTCCTCAACATTATCTTTCTTTTTCCTTGATTTCTTCTCTTTTTTTGGCTTTTCCTCAACTTGCTCAAAGTCAAGTGATGCTTGTTTTAAACCAAACTTATCATTGAATACATATTCTTCCACTTCCCAGTCGCAACCTTGTATGGCTACTTCTAATAAGTCTGCAAATGCATATTCTTCAACCCCTTCAGAACAAGCAAAAGAAATGAAAGGAGAAACGAGATTTAGAACTTTTCCAGATTTCAATAATTTTTGTCCCACTATTGTTACACCAGCCGACTCATCTTGTCCACCATGTGAATACCCAGTAATGATGTAATTTGATAAAACAGTGTCTGTTTCTAATTGTCCAAATGTTTCAATAACATCACGATTTAATTTAACTTGTTCCGCTTGTTCACATAAAAGAACTAAATGTGGCTTTAAGCATTCAAATGCTTTTTTCAAATCGCTATGAACTATTTGAGAACAATTTTTTGCGACTTGATTTGAGTAATTGTCTTCCTCAAAATGTTCTTTAAACTCAACTTCAAGCTTTTCATTTTTAAGCTTTGCTTTTGTAATTTCATTTTTCATAAATTAATTGTATTGGTGAATATATTTTAATTAAAATCCTCCTCTTGTTGTGTTTGCTAATGTTTTCTCTTTACTAATTAAAGTTCTCATCCATTCAGTACGATGAGTAGCGGCTCTATTCATTCTGTCGGCATAATCTGCTATATATCTCTCTTCACTACATATTCCTTCTAAAATCTCATTTACAGTCTTAGCAGTAGCATGTGGAGTTCTCTTAGCTATCTGCTCAAGCATAGTGATTATATCACTTTTGATTTTTACGTTATAATGGAATTTAGCATCGGCCAATAGTTTACCGGTTCTAACTATATACTGTGAGCATTTCTCACCGTATTCACACATGGTATTTACATCGTCTCCGGATTCCCGACTTAAAAAAGAATCGATTAACCTCAATTCATCATTAATTGCTTCTATTGGAGTTATATCTAGATTCATGACTGTTTAAGTTTTAGTATTTCCTCATCTTTCATTCTGATCATCTGTGCAGAACCTTTATATACACTCTCAAAATATAATGCTCTTTCTTTCCAAGTATCGCGTTCTTTTTCTGTTTGTTCAATACGAGCCGTGCATTGATCTGTATATTTACCCTTACGATTTTTATATGGGTTTCCTTTCTTTTTAGGAACTAATTGTAATACTGTTTGTGCATCATGTTTCATTATAATTTATCCTTATATTGGTAAGTAAAATGAACAATATCTTTATCTCTTGTTTTCCAATACATCCGTTCTTTATTAATATCCTCTAAGTCAATTATTTTATCTATTTTTTTATTTAAAATAGTAACTGATTTAAGTTTGGATGGCTCAACATCTGATTTGGTAAATACATTTACAATAGAATTTAATTTTTTAAGGAGCTTACCTTGTTTTTTTGTATCCTGATTCTGTTTATCTTTCACTATGTGTAATTGATAAACCTTTACTTTTTTTAGTCTGATTTTCATAAGGATGTATTATTATCATCTTGATTAATTACTATGATATAAGTAAAAATTGTAATCATTAATAGCCATCTTGCCAACTCAACCCATTCGGATTTAACCCAATTAATTATATCCATAAGTCATAATGTTTTTTTAAACTCATTTCTAGCATATAAACCAAAAACAGTAGCTAATACAATAGAAAAAATAAAAACGCCAATTCTACCTTGTGTAATTTGACCAATTGCATATATTATTGCTAAAATCGAGATCAACGCAGGTAGTACATAATCACGTGTAAATAGTTGTGGTTTTTTCATAATTATTTTTAGATAAATAGCATCCACCATTTGAATGCTAACTCATTATACTTTTCTTTTCCTCTCTCGTATACAGCATCACCGCGTTTAATAAAATGCTTAAACACTTTGCAGTTTTTTTTAGAAATGGCATAAACGAAATCTTGAGTTGTATTTTCAATATCCATATACCATGACCTGGACCTATCCCAATCGAAAAAATCTACAGCCTCATCAAACTGCTTTTGGCTTTCAGCAAATGTTGTTTTCAAATCCCCTCCAAAATGGAATTGCGGCAACCACCAGTCCCATTTGCAACGAGTATCAAGATGATAAGTGAATCCACCATATTGGAACTCCTGTTGCTTTCTGATGCTGTGCTTTTGTGTGTCGGATAACTTGAGTACATTGTCTAAAAATGGATCTTTCTTTGCTTCTGTCCTCAATGCCTTTAGCATCTCCTTTCCAAGTTCAAAATCATCAACTGTATATTCAACTTCATCAACTTTCATTTGGAAATAATCCACTCGATGAGGTTCAGTAACCATTGCATCAATCAAGCTACCGAATTTGAAAGCCCGTTCTTTATCACCATATTGTACTGATGGATAAAGAATGTTCTTGAGTTCTGTTAGGTCGGAGTTGCTAACCTCCGACCGTTTGAAATAAGATTGATTTGCATCCATGATTATTTGGCTTTTACATCGTCGACATATTTCACATAAGCAGACTTAATGAAAATGTCCTCTTTGTTGGCTTGTTTTTCACAGAATGTAATTTGCTTTTTGAATGCTTTTTCGAGTTCATCAATTGGAAGTTTAACCCCCTCACTAGTCCACCACATTTGGAATATCTCAAGAATACCGGCTGGATGATTTACAGTTATTTTTTTTGTTACTTTTGCTTCAACTGATGTTGTTGGAACTGCTCCAGCAGCTGCATCAAATAATGAATTCATTTGAGCAGTATGAACTTCGGCCTCAACTGTGTTTGTTTGAATAGCTTTTCTTTCCTCTTCTTCCCGGAGAAGTTTTTCTTTCTCTTCTTTTTCCCGGAGAAGTTTTTCTTTTTGTAGCCTGTCTGCTTCAGCTGCATTGTTTAAACTAGCTTGATGTAAATCATTCACTTCTTTTATTTTAGAAGGTAGCAAATCAATGTATTGCTGCTTTTTATCAGAAAGTAATTGAATTACCTCTTTCTCTTGCTGAGGCATAACTTCTGTACCAGTTGTATAAAGAATTACCTCTTTCTCTTGCTGAGAAAGCAATTGAATTTGAAAATCGGAAACCATTGTTGTAGTAAATCTAGTTTCAACAATAGTTGGTCCTGTAACTAAGTATTCTTTAATATCATGTATTATTTGCTTTGAATTGTCAAAATTCATGGAATTAAAACAATTCATCAGAGTAGAAATTTTGTTGTTAACCCATGTGGAATAAAAATTCAAAATCATTTGCTTGCAGAGAGCTTTATATGTAATTTTTTCATTTTCTTTTTCTTGAATTTTTCTTTGCTCTTCTTCTCGGGCTTTTTGTTCTGCAATTTTTTTTGCTGCATATTCATTTCTTCGGAGTTGCAACTTGTATGCATATGATGTTGCTGTTTTTACATCAATAGCACTCTCTAAACTTGTAAACTCTTTTGAGATTCTAGTTAACAGTTGTGTAAGTGGTGAACGACGATCATTTATGATGCTTACCGTTTTTTTAGCTTTTGCTATAAACTCTGAAGCTTTAGCATCAAGCTCATCGTTCATTTCTCCGCATGATTCTATTGTATCAAGTAGCGTTTTTCCTGCTTCATTGCATTTTTGAACTGATGTCTGATTTGTTTGTAATACATTACCAGCAGTACTTAATACATTGGTAATTTCTTCTACTTTAATTAATTCTTCTGACATGATTTTAGTTTTATTTGTTAATATTAGAACCCGGCTTGATTATCATCTTCTGTTACCGGTATAGTAACTGTTTCTGTTTTTTCATCATTATTTTGTTGTTGAGTATCAAAACTTTGTTGAGTATCAGTGACCACTTCAACTTCTGTTTCTTCAATTCCATAATCGATAACTTTATCTTCTTCTACTGTTTGTAATACAGTGAATTGCCCGGTACGGACTTTTGGGTAAGAATCAAAAGCGTGTTTAATCATTTTGTTTTCAAGGAAACCAGGATCAATCTGTCCGCCATTAGATTTATATAATTCATTGGCATCTCCATCAACTCTAACTTTTTCTCCGTGGCCATTATCTACCCATTTAGAATTAGATTTCTCGCTGTACTTTTGAAGTCGTAAAATGTCACCTTCCATGAGCCATTGGAAGTCTGTAGTATTGTCGTTGCGAGTTATTTTAACATAGCAAGCAACAATCTTTGTAGTAGTGCGTGGTATTTTTGCAGAGTGATTTACAAACTTGCTTCCGTTTCTTGTACCGGCTTCAAATTCATCACCTTCATATACTACTACAGGATTATCAACGTATTTGATTTGTCCTGCACGCATACGCATTACGATTTCACCGTAACCGGTTACCATAACAGAAGCTCTTTTCTCGTAAATATCTTTGTTGTTTTGGTCCTTTGCTCCAGTTTTCACAGAGCGTGGAATAATGTAGCAGTGTGGACGACCTGTTGGGTCGAGTGATAAACCATTTACAGCCATATCTAAAAATGACCCATAAAGAGACAATTTAGAACAGGTTGCTAATTCGGGTTTTTCATTAAGTAACTTTTGAAAGTTAAACTTTTCTTTATTGTATATCTGTATTCCGGTTTCTACACCATGAATTGCATTATACATTTGAATGAACTTATCCTCCACCTTTTCGTTTTCAACGATTTGTGACGGTGTGAGGCTATTTAGTTCTTCAAGTTTGATTTGTATTGCTTGGTTAGCCATGATTAATAAGTTGTTTGATTTGATTTGGTTTTAACGAGTTATTCATATCGAGCATCAGTGATGCTGTTTCGAGTTCAGAGCGTTTAAAATAAATTCCTGCTCTTTGCTCATTTTTAGAAGGGTAGCCTGTTATCCATCCTTTAGAACGCCATTCTGTAATTAAGCGTTTGGAGTATAAGATTTCGGCCTGTTTCTTAGTTACCATTTCCGGTAACATTCCAAGTTGTGAGAGTGTTTGAATTGTACCTAATCTAATAGAAGAGGCAACAATAGTTTCAATTCCTAATTCTGTTATTTCCATGGGACGAATCTCTTTTTGATTATTAGCGAGTCGGATTTATGAGATTATTACTTGCAACGCTTTGCATAGCTGTCCGTTGTTTTTAATGATTAAGATTCTCTTTTAATGAGAAACGTCATTGCGTCTGTATCTGCGGAAACGATCCAGTTTCCTTTTTCTTTTAAACGAGATGCTGCTTGTCGGACATTTTGAAGCTTTCCAAAATAATTTTTTTTGAATTTTTTTTCTTCTCCAATTGACATATCAAGCATGGTTGTACGCCAATCAACTGTTTTTTTCATTGTTACTTCTGCCATAAATGTTGTTTTTTAATTCAATTTGACTATTTTTGATATAACATTAGTTATTTATCGTTGTATAACTTTGCAAACATAACGACATTTATCATTAAAACAAAATATTTTAACGATTTATTTCATTATATATTCTAAAATAGTTTGCATTTCATTGATTTACAATTATTTATTTTAATGATTATTTTTATGAAAAAGCATATAAAAGATAGACTAAAAGAATTTTTGGAGCATCTAGGTATGGGTCAGAATAAATTTGAAGCACATGTTGGAATAGCTAATGGGTATATTGCAAGCAAAAGCATAACTATGTCGTCTGACATATTAGAAAAGATTAAAGCAAAATATCCGGAATTAGATATTGATTGGTTAATAACAGGAGATGGAGAGATGTTGATTAAAGAATCTACTACACAAGAACTATATATAAGTGATAGTTTGATAATACCGGCTCCTGCAATTGATATAATGAGACAACAATCAGAAACTATATTGTCACAACAAAGAACAATAGAGAAACTTACCAAATAGAATATATGATGAACACAAGTATTAATGAAAAAGATGTAGCAAAAAGATTTGTTAGATCATTTCACAAATTAGCTGAATTAGAAAAAATAAGAACTAAGAAAGCTTTTTGTGAAGAAACAGGAATATCTTCTTCTTCTAATTTTAAGAAAATGGAAGAAGGTGTACGTAAACCAACTGTTAAACAATTATGTAAATTGTTTGTAAGGTTTAGAGTTTCTCCAGAATGGATATTTTTTGAAAAGGGAGAATTTATTAAAAAAGATGAGTAATTCTTTGAACTATCTTTGAATTAAAATAAAACCGACTTGTAATTGGTTGTAAGTAAGACATTTATTTTTGATTTACACCTGCTTTGGGAGCAGGGGGTCGTGGGTTCGAATCCCGCTACCCCGACACAATTGAAAGAGGATGTCACTACTGGCATCCTCTTTCAATTTATATATTAATAGTGAATTTCTGTGGCGGGTATCTACATTCATATTCCATTTTGCAAATCGCGTTGTGCCTACTGCGATTTTTTCTCATCCACCCACCTTTCGTACAAAAGCAAATTAGTAGCTTGCTTATGTAAAGAACTTATTTCCGAAAAGCACTATATCGGCAACGAAACAGTAGAAACCATCTATTTTGGAGGAGGTACACCCAGTTTGCTCGAAGAAAATGATTTCAAACTCATTTTTGATACCATACAAGCTACTTATGATACCTCCAATTGTGTAGAAATAACCATCGAAGTAAATCCCGATGATGTAACGAATGACTTTGTTTCTATGCTAAAAAAATTTCCGTTCAACAGAATTAGTATCGGAATTCAAAGTTTTATCAACAACGAATTAAAACTTATCAACAGACGACATACTTCAGAACAAGCAATTAACGCCGTTCAATTATTTCAACGCAATGATTATGAGAATATTAGTGTTGACCTTATTTATGGATACC
Organism: Paludibacteraceae bacterium; assembly: GCA_016938015.1. GTDB lineage: Bacteria > Bacteroidota > Bacteroidia > Bacteroidales > Paludibacteraceae > JAFGVL01. The sequence goes on along the minus strand of JAFGVL010000054.1, from coordinate 11,451 downwards.
CTTCGCAAGATATCAACAACTTATCAACAAGTATCGATAAACTGTTGAAAATGAAGATACAACATATTTCTGCTTATCATTTAACCTACGAAAAAGGTACTGTTTTACATCAAAAATTAATCAATAATGAAATTCAAGCAGTTGATGAAGAAACCAGCCTTGAAATGTTTCATTTAATTACATCCGAGTTAACAAAAAACGGTTTTTTACACTACGAAATATCCAATTTTGCAAAAAACGGTTTCGAATCAAAACATAACTCTTCGTATTGGAATGGTAAAAAATATTTGGGTATAGGCCCCTCTGCTCATTCTTATAACAACACTAGCCGCAAGTGGAATGTAGCTTCCATTACTAGTTACATAAAAGCCATAGAAACACAAAGCCCTTGCTATGAAATAGAACAACTTAGTTTGAACGATAAATACAACGATTATATCATAACTTCTTTGCGTACATTACAAGGCTGTTCGTTAACTAACATTAAAACTGAATTCGGGGAGATATATTTAAAAAACTGTTTATTAAATATAACTAAACATTTAAATAACAACACATTACAAATTGATTCCGATTCTCTCAAATTAACCCCAAAAGGTATTTTTTTGTCCGATGGCATCATAGCTGATTTATTAGCTGTAGACTAATATTTTTAGCAAAATTCTTATATCTTTGCATACTTTGAAAAATAGAATTTTCTGCATGAAACGAACTAATTCCATATACCTTTCAGTACTTGTTAGCCTCCTATTTATGACATCATGCGGTTTAAACCGTTCGTTAAAAAAAGCGGATAAAAAGTATGAGATAGGCGAATATGCCAGCGCTGCAGTTATTTATAAAAGACTACTTCCAAACATATCCTCTGCCAATAGACCTTTAAGAGCTGAAGTTTGCTATAAAATGGGGAATTGTTATCGCTTAACCAATCAAAATTTGCGTGCCGAAGGTGCTTATGGCAAAGCTATTAGATACGATGTACAAGATAGTTTAGCCTATATTTATTATGGCGAAGTTTTACGTAAACTTAAAAAATATACTGAGGCAGCAGCTTTTTACAGAAAATACTTAAATTATGATGATGCAAATACCTGGGCAGTTAATGGTTTAAAATCATCAGAAAATGTTAAGAATTGGGAAAAAGTTGAGAGTCCTTTTATTGTAAAAATTGAAACTGCTTTAAATTCAAGAAAAAGTGAATTTTCTCCTGCTTTTGGCGATGATCAAGGAAGTTCTGTTTATTTTACTTCATCAAGAGATAATCAATCTACAGGAAATAAACTAAGTAAAATTACGGGGCTTCGCAATAACGATATTTTTATTGCTAAAAAAAATAATTCCGGCAAATGGGAAGACCCTACACCTCTTGACGAGATTATAAATAGCGAATATGATGAAGGAAGTTGTTGCTTTTCATCGGACGGAAAAACGATGTATTTTACCCAATGCCGCTCGGTAGTTGGTGTAACACTTGGTGCCGAAATATATGTAACTCAACGTGCCGGAGGAGAATGGACTTCTCCTAAAAAAATTAGTCTTATTAACGACAGTTCCAGATCTGTAGCACATCCTGCTATTTCGCCCGATAACAAATACTTGTATTTTGTGTCGGATATGAGAGGTGGTTTTGGGGGTAAAGATTTGTGGCGATGCCTAAAAATAAACGATTCTGAATGGGAATTGCCCGAAAACCTAGGTCCCGATATTAATACACCCGGCGATGAAATGTTTCCTACCATAAAGGTTGATGGTACATTGTATTTCTCTTCAAACGGCTTACCCGGGTATGGCGGTTTAGATATTTTTAAAGCAACTTTAAACAACGATATTTCAAAAAAAGACAGCCTTTCATGGACTGTTAAAAATATGCTGATGCCTATAAACTCAAGCAACGATGACTTTGGGATGACCTTTATAGGAAATAATGACAAAGGCTTTTTTTCATCCAACAGAAACGAACCTAAAGGATACGATAAATTGTATAGTTTTGAGGTACCTGTTATAGAGTATACTGTAGAAGGAAAAGTGTTTGATACTAAAAACGAACCCATTTCTGATGCAATTGTACGCATTGTGGGAGACAATGGGGTGAATACAAAAATAAGGGTTAAAAAAGATGGATCTTACCTGTATAAATTAGATAAAGATGTAAATTACATTATGCAAGCTTCGGCAAGAGGATATATCAACGACAAAAACAATATCTCCATTAAAGAACTGAAAAATAAAAAAATAACCGGAAAAAACTTCACGCTTGCAGCGGTTGGTAAACCGGTTAATATTGCAAATATCTTTTATGAATTTGGAAAATACACCCTTAATCCAAAATCGGAAGAAGCCTTACTCGGTTTAGTAAAAATGCTTAACGACAATCCTCATATAACTATCGAAATTGGAGCTCACACAGATATGGTTGGTAGCGAAGAGTCTAATTTGCTCTTATCTACAAAACGAGCCGAAGCAGTTGTTGAATTTTTGGTAAAATCGGGTATTGAAAAAGAACGATTAGTAGCTAAAGGTTATGGCGAGAGCAAACCGGTAGTGGTTGATGCTGTAATTGCCCAACAAAACGATTTCTTAAAAGAAAACGATGTTTTGGATGTTGAATTTATTGAAAAACTTATTGATAAACAAAAAGATATTGCTAACACCATAAACAGAAGAACTGAATTTATTGTGTTAAAAACAACTTATAAAATGTATTGATTAAAATGTTGATTTGATTAGTTGTTAAATTGAAATCACTTTGACAGATAAACAGATAAACAAATAAAACAATTCTCTCCATGCAACAATACTTAGATTTACAAAGACGCATCATTAACGAAGGTATAAAAAAAGAAGACCGTACCGGAACAGGCACCATTAGTGTATTTGGACACCAAATGCGTTTCAATTTAGAAAATGGTTTTCCGATGGTTACCACTAAAAAGTTACATTTAAAATCTATCATTCATGAATTGTTGTGGTTTATAGCCGGAAATACTAATAATAAGTATTTACAAGAAAATGGGGTACGCATTTGGAACGAATGGGCTGATGAAAATGGAGATTTAGGTCATATTTACGGCTTTCAATGGCGCTCATGGCCTGATTATAATGGAGGATATATTGATCAGCTTTCTGAGGTTATTAATACGATAAAAAACAACCCCGATTCTCGTCGTATCATTGTTAGTTCGTGGAACGTAGCCGACTTACCAAATATGAACTTACCTCCTTGTCATGCATTTTTTCAATTTTACGTAGCAAATGGTCGTTTAAGTTTACAGCTTTACCAACGCAGTGCGGATGTTTTTTTAGGGGTGCCATTTAATATAGCTTCTTATGCTTTATTATTACAAATGATGGCACAAGTTACCGGACTAAAAACAGGCGATTTTGTGCATACGTTAGGCGATGCTCATATCTATCTAAATCATATAGAGCAGGTTAACTTACAATTAAGCAGAACTCCCCTCGCCTTGCCAACTATGAACATAAATCCGGACAAGAAAAGCATTTTTGATTTTGTGTATGAAGATTTTACGCTTGAAAATTACCAATCGCACCCACATATTAAAGGTGACGTTTCGGTTTAATTTTTACGTTAAAACTTGTATAATGAAGTAATTGATGAGGGCAATTTTCGTCTATAGTTTAATTGCCAATTTTAATAAATATTCAACTAGTAATTGTTAACCAACTAATTATTAATAATTTATGTGTAAAGTATCTATTATTGTAGCTCTTGCAAAAAATTTTGCCATTGGCAAAGACAATGCATTATTATGCCATATTCCGGGAGATTTAAAACGATTTAAAGAACTAACGCTTAACCATAATATAGTAATGGGAAGACGTACATTTGAATCGCTCCCTTATGGTCCCCTGCCAAAACGTAAAAACATTGTAATATCTGATATCCCTGAAGATTTTATTGAAGGTTGTTATATAGCCGAATCAATCGAAGAAGCTTTTGAACTCGCCAAAAACGAAAATGAAGTATTTGTAATTGGAGGAGGATCTATTTACAGACAAACGATAGATAAAGCCGATAAATTATACCTTACTTGGATTAATACTGAATTAGAAGGAGACACATTCTTTCCTGAAATTGATTTAAACGATTGGAAAGAAACTTTTAGAGAAGAGCATGAAGCTAACGGTGAATGTCCCTACTCTTATTCGTTTGTAAATTACGAACGTAAATAGAAATTATTGATAATAAAAAAGCCCCAAAAACTAGTGTTTTTTGGGGCTTTTTTATTATCAATTTATAGCTTTATTAGTTTCTGGCCTCTTTCACAATTACATCGTGTGCACCGCCTTCAATAATACTGGTAGAAGAAACTAATGTTATTTTTGCATTTTCTTTTAACGATTGTAAAGAAGTAACACCACAACTACACATGGTCGATTTCACTTTACCTATTGTAATATCTAAATTATCTTTAAGTTTACCGGCATAAGGAACAAAACTATCTACTCCTTCTTCAAATTTCAAATTATCATCACCACCCATATCATAGCGTTGCCAATTACGAGCACGGTTAGAACCCTCGCCCCAATATTCTTTCACATAATTGCCATTAACCATCATTTTACGTGTCGGACTCTCGTCAAAACGAGCAAAATAACGTCCCATCATAATAAAATCGGCACCCATAGCCAATGCTAAAACCATATGATAATCTTGTACAATGCCTCCGTCTGAACAAATAGGTATATAGGTTCCTGTTTTTTTGAAATACTCATCACGAGCTTCGGCTACTTCTATCAAAGCAGTAGCTTGTCCGCGACCAATACCTTTTTGTTCTCTGGTAATACAGATTGAACCTCCACCAACACCAACTTTTATAAAATCGGCTCCGGCTTCGGCCAAATATAAAAAACCATCTTTATCCACAACATTACCGGCTCCTACTTTTACTTTTTCACCGTATGTTTTACGAATAAAATCAAGTGTTTCTTTTTGCCATACCGAAAACCCATCCGACGAATCGATACACAATATGTCTGCCCCTGCTTCTACAAGCTTTGTAACCCTTTCTTTGTAGTCGCGCGTATTAATACCGGCACCTACAATCAAGCGTTTATGTTCATCCGAAATTTCTAATGGGTATTCTTTATGACTTTCATAATCTTTACGAAAAACAAAAAAACATAGGTTTTTATTTTTATCGATTATTGGCAACGAATTTAATTTATGCTCCCAAATAATATCGTTTGCTTCATTAAGTGAAACGCCATAATCTCCACAAATAAGTTTTTCGAAAGGAGTCATAAATTCTTTCACTTTTAGGCTGAGATTATCTCTTGTTACACGATAATCTCTACCGGTAACAATTCCTAAAAGCCTTCCATTTGAACTTCCATCATGGGTAATGCCAATGGTAGAAAAACCTGTTTTTTGTTTTAAAGCAATTACATCTTCTAACGTGTTTTCAGGCGTAAGATTAGCACTACTTACCACAAAACCTGATTTGTAATTCTTTACCTTTCTAACCATTTCTACTTGTTCATCAATAGTTTGCGAGCCAAATATAAATGATAAGCCACCATTTTTAGCTAAGGCAATTGCCATATTATGATCAGATACAGATTGCATTATAGCAGAAACAAAAGGAATATTGATATGAATAGCAGCTTCTTTCCCTTTTTCGTATTTTACTATCGGAGTTTTTAGTGACACTAAATTAGGAACACATTCTTTAGTTGTTAACCCCGGAATTAAAAGATACTCGCTAAATGTTCTGGATGCTTCTGGAAGAAATTGTGCCATAAGAAACTGATTTTTTAAAATAAAATTGTGCAAAAGTAGTAAATTCAATGGATATTTAACCATTAAAACTATATTTATTCTCGTTTCTTGGGGTTTTTAGGAAACCAACCTTTTTCCACTCGTTTTTTTTGTTCAAACAGTTCGTGTATGCTCCAAAACAACGAAAACCCCAACACACCAAATATGCTCGAAATGAGTATATCCGACACCATCAAAGATACACTTATGGCTAATAGTCCAAGTAGTAAAAAAATTGGCCAAATTTTAGTTCCAAAATAATACTCTCCTTTTATTACAACCGGATGAAGCAAACCAATTATCAAAAAAGCTGCTAATCCAATTACAACCCCATTAAACTGAATCCCTATTGTAGAAAAATCCATTACATCTAGCATATTTATATTATTTTATGCATGCAAGATACAAATAATAGTTAAATCCAATAAAATAAAAGAGCTAAATAAAATAAAAATTTGCATCGTGTAAAACAAGCTTCAACTAACCATTTATAGTCAAAAAACAACATAAATGACTGTTATTTTGAAAATTAGCAATTTTTAGTTTTAATAAAATCAAATTGAAAGTAAAACATCTGTTATTGCTTATAATTTGTAAGAAAAAAAGTGTTGATAATTATACTCTGAAAAAAAATTAAAAAATGTAGGCTATTCTATTATTTAAACTAAATTTGCAACGCTAATTTGGAGTAGAATGTTGTTTTCACTTCAAATCTATCAATTGTAGGTATTTAAAAAATCAATTAATAACTATTTATTCACTAAATCTAATTTAATTATGGATTCTGTTATTTATTACGTCCTCGGTGCTTCCATATTAGCGCTGGGATTTGCTTTCTACTTTTTCAAAATGTTGATGAAAGAAGATGAAGGTACTGACTTGATGAAAAAAATTGCAAAACACGTACGTGATGGTGCAATGGCTTACTTAAAACAACAGTACAAAATTGTTACTATTGTGTTCATCATTTTAGCCCTTATCTTCGCTGTAATGGCTTACTTTAAGTTACAAAATGCTTGGGTACCATTTGCATTCTTAACAGGAGGTTTCTTCTCCGGTTTAGCCGGTTTTTTTGGAATGAAAACCGCTACTTATGCATCTGCTCGTACTGCAAACGCTGCAAAAAACTCATTAAACAAAGGCTTACAAGTAGCTTTCCGTTCGGGGGCTGTTATGGGCTTAGTAGTAGTAGGTCTTGCTTTATTAGACATCTCTTTGTGGTTTATCATTCTTGATAACTTTGTTGAGTTAGAAGGATCTGAAAAATTAATGTTTATTACAACCACTATGCTTACTTTTGGTATGGGTGCTTCTACACAAGCTTTATTTGCTCGTGTGGGTGGTGGTATTTATACAAAAGCGGCCGATGTTGGTGCCGACCTTGTAGGTAAAGTAGAAGCCGGAATTCCTGAAGATGATCCTCGTAACCCTGCAACTATTGCCGATAACGTAGGTGATAACGTAGGTGACGTGGCCGGTATGGGTGCCGACCTTTACGAATCGTATGCAGGTTCTATTCTTGCTACAGCGGCTCTTGGAGCAGCAGCCTTTAAAGCCGTTCCTGAAATGCAATTAAAAGCAGTATTTGCTCCTATGTTAATTGCTGCTGTAGGTGTTGTATTGTCTATTTTTGGTATTTTCTTGGTAAGAACCAAAGAAGGTGCTTCAATGAAACAATTGCTTAAAGCGTTAGGTGTTGGTGTTAATGTGAGCTCTGTATTAATTGCTATTGCTACATTCATTATCTTTAATATGTTAGGTATTGAAAATGCCAATGGTATTGCCTTTTCTGTAGTTGTTGGTTTATTAGCCGGTATTATAATTGGTCAATCTACCGAATACTATACTTCACACTCTTACAGACCAACTCAAAAAGTAGCTGAAAGTTCTCAAACAGGACCTGCTACGGTAATTATTTCGGGTATCGGTTTAGGTATGTTATCTACAGCTATTCCTGTTGTTACTATTGGTTTTGCTATTATATTCTCTTTCTTAAGTGCAATTCAATTTGATATTGCCAATTTAATGTCGGATGAAAACTTAAGTGTTGGCTTGTATGGTATTGGTATTGCTGCTGTAGGTATGCTATCTACTTTAGGTATTACATTAGCAACTGATGCTTATGGTCCTATTGCCGATAATGCAGGTGGTAATGCTGAAATGGCCGGTCTTGGTAAAGAAGTACGTCAACGTACCGATGCGTTAGATGCTCTTGGCAACACTACTGCTGCTACCGGTAAAGGTTTTGCTATTGGTTCTGCTGCTTTAACGGCTCTTGCTTTATTAGCTTCGTTTGTTGAAGAAGCTAAAATTGCTTTAGTTCGTTTAGCTGAACATGCAGGTGGTGCTATTGAAGTTGGTACAGGCATGTTAGATAAAGTAGCTATTCAAGAACTTTCTTTCAACCACTTTATGGAATTGTATCAAGTAAACTTAATGAACCCTATCGTTTTAGTAGGTATCTTTATTGGAGCTATGATGGCATTCTTATTCTGTGGTTTAACAATGAACGCTGTAGGTCGTGCTGCTCAAAGCATGGTTGAAGAAGTTCGTCGTCAATTCCGCGAAATCGTTGGTATTATGGAAGGAACTGCTGAACCAGATTATGCTCGTTGCGTTGCTATTTCTACTAAAGGAGCTCAAAAAGAAATGTTATTACCATCTTTATTAGCTATCGCTATTCCAATCGCTACAGGTGTACTTTTAGGCATTCCCGGTGTACTTGGTTTATTAGTAGGTGGTCTTAGCTCAGGTTTCGTATTAGCTGTATTTATGGCTAATGCAGGTGGTGCATGGGATAATGCAAAAAAATATATTGAAGAAGGTAACTTAGGTGGAAAAGGTTCTGAAAACCACAAAGCAACAGTTACCGGTGATACAGTTGGTGATCCGTTTAAAGATACTTCAGGCCCTTCATTGAACATTCTTATCAAATTGATGAGCATGGTATCAATTGTAATGGTTGGTGTAACTTTAGCCTATGGCATATTCTAAATTGAAAAATGCTTTATACAAAAACCTCGTTCATTTTTGAACGAGGTTTTTTATTATACTCCTCTTATTTTTCAAGTTATTCTAGTACATTTGCAAGTACCTAATTTCTCAAAAGAATGAAAATGAAACATTCTATTTCTTGCTATTACGTATTAATTACTTGTCTATTGGTTTGTTTAATTACTCTTCTCTCCTGTTCAGACGACGATGTATCAACAAACCCAAATGATAAACTATCGTTTACAGAAAACAGTTTTACTTTTGATACCGTTTTTTCAACTGTAGGTTCTACTACCGGAACTATAAAAGTATATAATAACAACAAAGACGCATTAATTATATCTTCTATCTATTTAGCCGGAGGAGCAAATTCACCCTTTAAATTGAATGTTTCGGGTGTAAGTAGTGCTACACAATCTTTTTCTGATATGCTTATCCGAGCAAAAGACAGTTTGTATATTTTTGTACAACTAACGGTAAATCCTTCTAATGAAAATACGCCTGTTTTTATTCAAGATTCAATTGTATTTAAAGTGAATGGAAATACACAGTATTACTTATTACAAGCATATGGGCAGGATGTTATCATATTACGCAACCTAAACATTTTAAATGACACTACACTACTAAACACAAAACCGTATCTTATTTATGGCGATTTAACTGTTGCTGAAAATAAAACGCTAACCATTGAAAAAGGTTCCGTATTTTATTTCCACAAAAATGCCGGATTAATAGTTCATGGAAACTTAAACGCGATAGGCACTTTTAATAAGCCTATTATATTTAGGGCCGACCGTTTAGATAAGATTGAAGATGAACCCTACGATGCCTATTCAGGGCAATGGAATGGAATTACACTAACTTCTCAAACAGCTATTCACCAACTGGATTATGTAAACATTAGAAACGCCGTACACGGTATTGATTGTTGGTGTGGCGAAAGCTCAAAACCTCAACTTACCATTTTAAACAGCAGCATTCATAATTTTGATTCCTGTGGTATTTTAGCAAAAAATGTAAACCTCACGCTTATAAACACCCAACTTTCCAACTGTGGCGAATATTGTTTAAAAATTCAAGGTGGAGAGTTTACTATTATTCACAGCACAATTGCCAATTTTTACAAAAAAATAAACCGACGAAAAATTTCCGTTCTTATTCGAAACTACGAAGATGATGCCTCTAAACTATACCCTGTAACAATCGGAATAATAAAAAATTCGATTATTCACGGCAATAATAACGAAGAATTGTTTTTAGACTATAAGATAAATGATGTGCCTGTATCAACCGACTTTTCTGTAAACATAAGTAATTGTTTAATAAATGGCACTAGCTCTTCCGACCCTCATTTTTCTTCTATCTTATGGAGTTCTGATTTAGAAACTGTTTTCTTAAAAACAAACAACTACCCATTTAACTTTGAACTAATTTCAACTTCGGCAGCTAGAAATACTGCTGATATGAGTATTGCTAACCTCTATCCTATTGATAAAAATAAAAATAGCCGTATTATTGATGGACAAGCAGATATGGGAACCTACGAATGGCAAGCACCTTAAATAATAACTAGGCTATGCGCAATACCATTTTTATTCTATTTATAGGCCTTTTCACTACCGTTTTAGCACAAACAGATACCTTGCGTATTGTTAGCTATAATGTTGAAAATCTGTTTGATTGTAAACACGATAGCTTAAAAAACGACTATGAATTTTTACCTCACGAAAACCGACATTGGACACCTGATAAATACAAAAAAAAACTAGCGAATATTGCTCGTGTTATTAGCACTATAGGGCAATGGAAGGCTCCTGTTTTAGTTGGATTAATTGAAATCGAAAATAAAAAAACGCTGTTCGATTTAACCAAACACTCTCCATTAAGTAATTTAAAATATAAGTTTATTCATTCCGAATCGCCCGACAGAAGAGGTATAGACGTAGCCTTGCTTTATCAACCTAAAAAGTTTATACCCATTAAAACAGCTTTTTACACCATTAAATTTCCCGAAAATCCACGTTCAAAAACCAGAGATATTTTATACGTAGCAGGGAAACTAACTAACGGTGATACCTTACATGTATTTGTAAACCATTTTCCTTCTCGTTTAGGTGGCGAAAAAGCATCCGAAAACAAACGAATATATGTTGCATCTGTACTAAAATCAAAAGTAGATAGTATTGTAAATACAACATTTCGTCCAAACATTATTATAATGGGCGATTTTAACGATTATCCATCAAACAAAAGTATTAAACAAACCTTAGGTGCGCAAAAACCAAATTCAACACCACAAACAAACAGTTTATACAACTTATACTATCAATTCGAAGAAAACGGAAACATTGGATCTCATAAATACAAAGGCGATTGGGGCATACTCGACCAAATTATTGTTTCGGGAAACATGCTCTTACCAAACAATACACTCTTTACGCACGAAAAAATGAGTTATATTTGCCAAGCTTCTTTTTTACTGGAAGATGATTCGAAAGATTTAGGAAAAAATCCTTTTAGAACCTATCAAGGTACAAAATATATGGGAGGTTACAGCGACCATTTACCGTTGTATATAGATATAGTAACCCGTAGTGCATTTAGAAAATAAAAGATAAAAGTTGTCCATGTCGGAAATAATCCGTATATTTAATTGTCTGACAAACAGTTAA
>JAFGVL010000053.1 GCA_016938015.1 Paludibacteraceae bacterium | reverse complement strand
TCAATCGGTTATTTTCATCATATCCCGTTTCCTAGTTACGAGTTGTTTCGCATTTTGCCCGAAAGAGCTGCTTTATTAGATGGTTTGCTGGGAGCCGATTTAATCGGTTTCCATACATTTGAATATATGCGCCATTTTGATTCGTCTGTATATAGAATACTGGGATTGGAATGTAAGTTGAATGAAATATCGGTATTGAATAGAAAAGTGTATTCAGACGTATTTCCTATGGGAATAAATTATGATTTATACTATAATTCGTCTGATGATGCAAGCGTACAAGCTTTAATGCATAATTACACAGAGCAGTTTGCTAATCAACAGATAATTTTATCGGTAGATAGATTGGATTATAGTAAGGGCTTACTAAATCGTTTAAAAGCATTTGCTGTTTTTCTGGAAAATCATCCGGAATACATTCAAAAAATATCCTTAGTAATAATTCTTGTTCCTTCTAGAGATCGTGTAGATCAATACAATGAATTAAAAACAAAATTGGACGAAACTATTGGAGCTATCAACGGAAATTACTCTCAAATGAGTTGGATTCCTATCTATTATTTTTATAAAAACTTGCCTTTCGAAGAACTAGTAGCTCTTTACAATATAGCACATGTAGCACTTGTAACTCCCTTACGTGATGGAATGAATTTGGTGGCCAAAGAATTTGTAGCAACTAAAAAAAATAAAAAAGGTGTGTTGATATTAAGTGAAATGGCGGGTTCGGCCATAGAATTAAGTGATGCCATTCTTATCAACCCCAATAATACTACAGATATTGAAAATGCACTTTTAACGTCTCTCGAAATGCCCGAGTCGGAGCAGATGGAACGGATGGAAAAAATGCAGGCAATTATTAAAAAACAATCGGTGCAAAAATGGGCAAAAGATTTCATTAAAGAATTAATCAAGATTAAGGCGAAAAATACGGAGATAAAAAATAAATTCTTGTATCCAACAGATTACAATTTCTTAAAAAAAGCTTTTTCTGAAGCAAAAGAACGCTTAATTCTTTTGGATTATGATGGAACATTGGTTTCGTATAATAAAGACCCACAAAAAGCATCGCCAACAGAATCATTAAAAGAACTGTTGCTAAAACTTTCGCAATTACCTAGTACTGAAGTAATAATAATTAGTGGTAGAGATATTCAAACATTAGAACGGTGGTTGGGCGACTTGCCAATTAGAATGGTTGCCGAGCATGGCGCTTATTTTAAAGATAGTGAAATGTGGGTAAAAAATGCTACTTCGGACAATTTGTGGAAAGACGACATTTTTTCGGTTATGCAAGATATTACCGACAAAACATCCGGTTCTTTTATTGAAGAAAAAGACTCGGCTTTGGTTTGGCATTATCGAAAAGTTGATAACTGGTTGGCTAATTTACGCGTTAATCAATTGGTTGAAATGCTTATATATCCTTGTAGCAAGCAAAACCTACAAATTATGAAAGGAAATAAAATTGTGGAGGTAAAAGTGTCAGGGGTAAGTAAGGGCGATTCGGTTAGAAGTATTATAAATAAGAAAAAATACGACTTTATTCTTTGTGCCGGCGACGATACTACCGACGAGGATATGTTTAGAGAACTATCCAACGATAGTGTTACCATTAAAATAGGTCAGGTGTCAGAAGAAGCGCGGTTTAACATTCCAAACACAAAACAGTTTCTGGATTTGCTAACTACCTTGGTTCAATAAAGTAATTCTTAAAAAAATAGTTGAGTGAGAAATTTAAATTACGGTATCATTGGGAATTGTAAAAGTGCTGCATTAATATCCGAAAAAGGATGGGTGGAGTGGTGTTGTTTGCCCGATTTTGATTCTCCTGCAGTGTTCTCTAAATTGTTAGATGAAAACAAAGGAGGAGAATTTGGTTTTGAGGTAGACGATAGCTATACTATAACCCAAAAATATGTAGAACGAAGCAATATTTTGTGTACTGTTTTTAGTTCCGAAAAGGGAGTTTTTGAAGTGCTCGATTTTATGCCACGCTACAAAACAAACGAGTCAAGTCCCTTTGTTCCTTCAGAAATTTATCGCTACATCCGCCATATTTCAGGTAATCCTAGCTGTAAAATATGCTATAATCCAAAATTGGATTATGCTCGAAACGAAGTACATCACGTAGCTAATGGAGAGTGTATTAAAACACTGGCCGACAATCATTCCGAATCAATTTATTTGTATACCGATTTTGATTTTTCTGCCGTTATTCATCGGCATGAAGTACAAATAACGGGTCAACATTACTTGTTGCTTTCATATAACCAAAAACTCATTCCTATTAATATTGATAGGGTGTATTTAGAATATACCCGAACCAAAACCTATTGGCTCAATTGGGTCAATAGAACTAAAACGTACAAATTGTATAACGAAGATATTAACCGTAGTTTATTGGTGTTGAAGTTGCTTACTTTTCAGCCTACGGGTGCTATTTTAGCTGCTATTACAACTTCGCTTCCCGAAGCTATTGGTGAAAATAGAAATTGGGATTATCGGTTTTGTTGGATTCGTGATGCTTCGATGTCGATTGATACCTTGTTAAATTTAGGACATGACGATGCCGCTAAGAAATTTTTATTTTTCATTAAAAATATTGTAAAATCAAAGTCAGATTCTTTTCAAATCATGTATGGTATACGTGGCGAGAGGGAACTGGAAGAAGAACCGCTCGATCATTTGTCAGGGTATGAAAACTCCTTACCGGTGCGTATTGGTAATGCCGCCTATTTTCAGGAACAAAATGATATTTATGGCTATTTGATGAATGTGATTTATAGGTATTATCGAAATTTTCCGGGCACTTTAGATGAATTGGAAGATATGTGGTCCATTGTACGAAATATAGTTCGTACAGTAACTAAACGCTGGGCTAAACCCGATAAAGGGATTTGGGAAATACGCAACGAAAGCAAGCATTTTGTATTTTCAAAGGTGATGTGCTGGGTGGCTATGGATAGGGCAATAGGAATTGCTCGTTTATTGAAAAAAACAGATTCTGAACAACAGTGGAAACGTATAGCTCAAGAAATAAAGGATGATATTATGCTACATGGTTGGAACGAAGAGTTGAAAAGCTTCACTCAAACTTACGACAATACGGCAATGGATGCTTCGTTATTACTAATGGAAGAGTACGGTTTTATTAGTGCAAAAGATGAAAAATATATTCAAACAGTTTTAGCCATAAAAAAAGAGTTACTGCACGACGGGTTAATGTATCGGTATGTTAATTCCGATGATTTTGGTGAACCTACTTCAGCATTCACTATATGTACTTTTTGGTTAATTAGGGCTTTGTATAAAGTAGGGTATGAGCAGGAGGCAAAAATGCTTTTTGATTCGTTGTTGAAAAACTCAAATCATTTGGGGTTATTTAGCGAAGATATTGAATTTCAAACAAAAAGACTCTTGGGAAATTTCCCACAAGCCTATTCCCATTTGGCATTAATAAATACTGCCACTTTGTTTTCTGAAAAAAATGCAATGATTTATTTTATAAAACCCTAATCTTTTAATCTTCTTTATTTGAGCCTATTGGTTTATACTGGTTTTAAAACAAGAGGAAAAAGTTGTATTTTTTTTGTTACACCAATTTACCCGTTAAAGTTTTTTACATCTTAAGTGCTATCTAAAACTATTTATTAAATTTGTGGGCACTAAAAAAACAAATAATTATCAGTTGTTATGAAAAATAAAATTTATCTGCTCCTTTTCTGTTTTACTTTTTTTGTGGGATTGGCTAAAAGTCAAAATGATACTGTAACAGACAGTGCTACCGAACAAATTATTGCCGATACCTTAAGTGGAAAAGATGCATCGGTAAAGCCTATGCAAACGGATTCTTTCGAAGAAGTGGTACTTACCAAAGAACAATTAAAGCTATTGAAGAAAACAGAAAAACTGCTTCAAAAAGGTATTGCTAAAGGTAAGTCGGGCGATTTAAATGCTGCAATAGAATTATTTACAGAGGCAATTCGTTTAGATTCAACTTACGCTCAAGCCTACTTTAACAGAGGCTTTGCTAAAAACTTAAACTTTAATACCAAAGGGGCAATTGTAGATTTTACACGTGCTATAGAAATTGATCCGATGTATGCAAATGCTTATTTTAACAGAGGTTTGGCTTATTCCGACGAAAATGATAACCGTGCTGCTATGCGCGATTTTGATACACTTATTGCCATCGATTCTACCGATGCTGAAGCCTATTATTACCGAGGGGTTTGTAAGTATTTTTTAGTGGAATTACAGCCTGCTATTGCTGATTTTGATACTGCTACTATGCTAAATCCCTATTACGCAGAGGCTTATTATAATAAGGCAATTGCTAAATCGCGCATAGGAGATAAGGAAGGTGCTATTGCCGATTATACCGAGGCTATTAAAATTAATCCCCACGATGCCGATTTTTATAACAATAGAGGCAACGTAAAATATGTAATGAAAGATTATAAAGGGGCAATAGGAGATTATAACAGAGCCCTTTACTTAGATCCCTATATGGCCAGAACGTATAGCAATAGAGGAAATGCTCATTTCTTTATGAGAAATAAGTTCGATGCTTGTTCCGATTGGACGAAAGCTGTTGAAATGGGCTTCGAGTATGCACAAGAGGCATTGGATTTGTATTGTAAGGTGAAGTAAGAACCAAGAACAAAGAACAAAGAACCAAGACATTTGAATGTGTGGGCGAATTGCATTTGCCTGTTCATTAAAACATAAACTTATAATTTTCACCTATTTCATCATAAGTCTAAAAATACTACCAACCTAATCTATGAAAAAG
>JAFGVL010000006.1 GCA_016938015.1 Paludibacteraceae bacterium | reverse complement strand
TATTCCGTTCAACAATCTAATTATAGTTGTGTAAGCTCTACGGTTAATAACGCATTAGTTGCAGTTGTTTCGTTGCCAAATGATGTAACTATTGGAGGCGATACTACTTTTTGTAGTGGTAATCAAGCTTCAATTTATATAGATAACTCAGAAACGGATGTTAATTATAGTATGTATCTGAATAATATCTTTACCGGTATATCTTCGCTTGGTAATGGCGGACAATTGAGTTTTAATGTTAATCAAGGCGGACAGTATACATTTACTGCTCAACGATCTGTATCGGGAGTTGCTTGTCCGATTACTTTATCCGAGTCAATACTTGTGTCTGAAAAAGCTCTTCCATTAATCAAAAATTATACTTGGATAAGTGGTTCTAGTTGTTCAAACGGTACTGTAATTACAATTGAAGATTCAGAAATAGGAGTAACGTATACAGTTTATAGTAGAACTACCGGATTACCGGTGCTTGGTTATTCTATGCCGGGAAATGGCAATGATATCACTTTCCCTGGTATTGTGGATAGTGACGGCTATTACTACATAGTTGCACAAACTGCTTCGGGATGCCCCATTGAGTTTACTAACTTTGGAGATATACATGTTACTATTTCGGGTGTTGTAGAAAAAATGGAAGTGATTACAAATCCTGCTTCAGTTTGTGTAGGCGACGATGTGTATATTGGTTTAAAAGATACAGAAAGCGCAATTACTTACGATTTGTATTTAAACGGAGGAAGTGTTGCCGGAACTGATACAATTGTTCAAACAATTACAGGAAACGGATTGGCAATGAATTTTCCTTCAAAAATAGTAGAAGAAGGTCTTTATTATGTTATAGGAAGAGATAATGCTGCCATTCCTCCTTGTCCGGTTACTATGCTTAATACAGTTCAAATTACATTTAATCCTTTCCCTACGGTTTATAAAATGACAGGTTCGGGTATTTATTGCGATGGTATGAGTGGAGCCGTAATTGGATTAGAAGACACTGAAGCCGGAGTGGAATACTTTTTACAGTACGATAACGGACCGGGATATACCGTTGTTGATTCTATTATTGGTAGCGGAAATCCTATAAATTTTAATAATATAACATTCCAATCTGTTTATAATGTATATGCAGTAAGTCCGTTTGGATGTACTTCAACAATGAATAATGTGGTTTCGGTTCTTAAAAAAACTACACCAAACGAATACTCTGTAAGTGTAGATAATAGTGATTATTGCGGTACTTCGGCAGGAGCTAGTTTATTGATAAGCGGAACTCAAAAAGATGTAAGTTACGTAATTACCAATTTAAATAACGGAACGGTAAATACGGTTGTAGCTACAGCCGATAATGCAAGTGAAGTAGTATTAGCCACTATTCCCGAGGGAGATTATAAGGTAGAAGCAACATGGTCGGGCGATGCGTGTATCACACCGCTTTACCCAACGCCAATTTCTGTTCAAAAGGCTCCGATACCTTCAACCCCAATAAATATTAGCATCGATGATGAGCTTATTTGTGCAGGCGATTCAACTTTTGTACGTGTTACAAATGTTGAAAAAGGAGTAATATACGATTTAATGAAAAACGACGTGCTTCAAAATAGGCTGATTAATAGTGCAACCGATTCGGTGTATTGGAAAGTGGATGGCTTATCCGGTGCCGATGATGATTACAAAGTGTACGGTTATTTTGCAGGCTATTTTAATTGCGGACAATCATCCAATAAGGTGGTAAATTTACAAGTAAAAACAGCTCCATTTTCTTTTGCTTTATCTCCTTCAAATGTGAGTACGTGTTATGGAAATCCCGGTATTACTTTTAGTGTAAGTGGTTCTCAAGCAGATATTATATACGAGCTGTTTGATCAAACTAATACAAGAGTAGATAACTACGTGCCGGCAGCGAGCGAAGTTGGAAATCCGTTTACATTCAATAAACCATTTACTGGAGGAACTTATACCTTGGTTGCCTCATATATTACAGGCAGATGTTCTTCTTCTCCAAATGCAGTTTCAATTATTACAGAAGATGATTCTTCGTATGTATGTTTCCCATTTGAAGCAATAAATGACACCTTGTATTTAGAAGTTGACCAATCATCTAGCTCAATGTACGTTTCTAATCCTTTGCTTGGAGGAAATGATATTCTTAGTTCAATTGACACTAACCTGTCATTTAAACTAATAACTACTTGGGATGATGTGTATGGTAATACCGCAAAAACTAATGGTAAAGTGTCGTTTGATACGACAAATAAAGATTTCTTTAATTATATTAAAACAGCTTCATTCTTTGGTAAAGATTCCGTTAAATACCAAGTAATAAATTTAGACCATCCTAATAGAATTGATACGGCTGTTATTTACATTTTGGTAGGGAATAAAATGATTGATGATGAAAGAATAATACTTATTCCAAATGCAATATCGCCAAATGGAGATGGTAAAAACGATAAATTAATTATAAGTGGATACGATGATCAAGTTTCGTCCATATTACAAGTATTTAATAGGTGGGGAGCTTTAGTTTACCAATCAACCGGAGAAAAATACGCTAACGATTGGGATGGTATTGGTAATAAAGGAATAACTGTTTCGGTGGGTAAAGAATTACCGATAGGTACTTATTTTTACGTTTTCAACGTATCGTTCAACCAAAATGGAACAATTCTTAAGAAGAAATATAGTGGATTTGTAGAGTTGAGAAGATAACTCGTTATATTTGTAACAATAAATACTAAAATTCGGATTAATTTTAACAGGTATGTGTTAGAGTTAATTTACAGCATATTATATGAGGAGAACAGCGTTTTTTTTACTATTTGTAATCGTTTGTTTATATACAAACGCTCAAAATTACAAACAATATAACCATTATATTGCCAATCAGGGATTACTAAATCCTGCATATAATGGTACCAGAGATTATTTAAGTGGACTTGTGGTAGTAAGAAATCAGTGGATAGGAATAGAAGGAGCTCCTGTAACACAAGCTTTAAATATTCATTCTCCCATATCAACTAGTAATTTAGGTTTAGGTTTATCTGTAACCAACGAAAATATTGGAGCAACACATACCTTAGATTTGTATGCAGCGGTTTCATACAAAGTAGAATTAACGGAAGATTATTTATTGTCCTTTGGTATTCAAGGTGGTATTAATTCATTTTCTTTAGATCAAAGTGAAATTATTACGGGAGATAATTCTGATCCTGTTTTGTACGGCTCTTCCAATTCTGCTATGAATGCAGGTTTTGGTTCATATCTATATTCTGATAAACTTTTTGTCGGATTATCCATCCCCGAATTTTTTACGAACGAATACAATACAACGGCTTCAGAATATATAAAAACATTTGATTATAAAAACATACACTATTATTTATACGGAGGGTATGTGTTCGAATTTACCGATTTGGCTTTTAAACCAACTATTTTAACCCGATTTGTATATGGGGCTCCAATACAGATCGATTTGTCGGGTAATTTTTTAGTGTTCGAAAAAGCATGGTTAGGTCTGTCTTATAAAACTTCGTCTGAATTAGTGTTTCTCGTAGAGTATGTTATAAATAATATGTTTTCTGTGAGGTATTCTTACGATTACCCCTTTAGCTCTTTAAATCAAGTGAAAAATGCAGGTTCGCACGAACTAGGTATTCAATTTGACCTTAATTTTGGAAAAACAGTGATGAAATCAATTAGGTATTTCTAACTCACACATTAAGAATCGAAAAATGAAGGTATTAAAATTAGTCATATTATGTTGTTTTGTAGTAACAATTGCTCAGGCAAAAGATGTTTTTACAAAAGGAGACCAGTTCTATAGTAAAGGCGATTATTATTTAGCTATGCAAGAATACAGTACGATAAAACCTAAAATATTTGAAGAAAAAGTACAAACACAAATTAGAATTGCCCGCAGTTATTACCAGTTAAATAAAATGCAAGAGGCATATAAAACGTATTATGATTACAGAGACTTGCTAACCGGAGAAGATATTTACATGTATGCCTCGGCATTGAATAAAACAGGCAATTATAAAGAAGCTATCAAGTGGTATTATAATGTTCCGAAAGAAATAGCCGATTCGTTGAACGTAAAAGATATGATTAATTCGTGCCGATGGGCAATGCGAACAACTACCTCTGTTCCTGTAGAATTAAAACCTACACGCCTTTCTGATTTGGGTCAATCTTTTGGTATTCAGTACTATAAAAAAGGAGTGGTTTTTTCTGCACCCGAAGAAAAAAATATTAACGCAAAAAAAGTAGATAATCATGGAATGGGTTTTCAAAACCTCTACTATTCTGATTTGAAAAATAATGAAGTTGGCCCTACACAAAAAAAGTTTTCGTCCGAATTAAAATTTCCGTATCATGTAGGAGCGGTGTCATTTTCTCATAACTACACTCGTATTTATTATACTAAAACCCTTCGAATAAAAGGCAATAAAAGTATTCTGAAAATATTTAGTTCAAGCTACGATTCTAAAACAAGCGATTGGGTAAATGAAACATTGTTGCCTTTTAATAGCGATTTATTTAATTGTGCCCATCCGGCTGTTTCTCCCGATAATAAATACTTGTACTTCACATCAGATATGCCCAACGGTTTTGGAGGTAAAGATTTGTACCGAGTTACGATACTCGATAATAAAATGTATGGTAAGGTTGAAAACCTCGGTTCTGATATAAATACTTTTGGCGATGAAATGTTTCCATTTATAGGAGTAGATAATACATTGTATTTTTCATCCAACGGTTATCCGGGTTTTGGTAGGTTGGATGTATATAAATCGGTTATAAAAGAGGGTAAATGGACAGAACCCGAAAATATGATGTTGCCAATAAACTCTTCGTACGACGATTTTGCGTATATCATCAATCCAACAGATAATAAAACCGGTTTTATTTCTTCTGATAGAGGAAATACTACTGATGTAATTTATGCTATAAATATTATTAAAAAAGCTCCTCTAAAACTAGCAACCGTACTCGAAAATTCTAATGACGGTTCTCCTATAACTGATGGTAAGGTAACTATTATTGATGCAAATACCGGAAATGAAATAGCAACTGCTGTTACCGATAAATTCGGTGCTTTTGAGGTTTCTATCCCCGAACAATTTAGAGAAGAATCTTTCCCCTTAACAATAAAAATTGCTCAAAAAGATTACGAGTCGAAAGAATTAAAAATTCCGGCTTCTAAAATTCAAGATTTGAATAATAGAAGAGTACCGTTAAAACCTAAAAACGAAAATTTACCAAAAGCTTTGTCTACCAATTTGTTAGATATATACGATCGTTCACCTATTTCAGATAAACAAGTAACATTAAAAGATAAAAATTCAGACCAATTTATTGGGCAAGCTACATCCGATTCGTTAGGAGCTATCAATATAGAAATACCAAATGAATTCCGTAAAAGTGATCAAGATTTTAATATAGAATTAAAAGAAAGCGAAAATTATCCGAAACAGAATATCACTGTTTCAATGGCGGAACTTGATTATATTAAAAAGAAAGGCATTGATTTACAACCAAAAAAGACAGAAATTCCGGCTTATTTCTCGTCAAAACTTACAAGCATTATCGATAATAAACCACTTGTAAATGCTAAGGTTAGCATTAAAAATATTAAAACAGGCGAAGTAATTGGTAAATCAGTTTCCGATGCTCAAGGAAATTTTGATATAGAAATACCCGAGAAATACAAAAAAGATGGAGAGGTGTTTAATATTGAAGTGTTGGATGTGCCCGGATATTTGGATGAAAAACTAGATGTGTCAATTTATAACATTCAAAAGCTTAAAGATAGAGGTATCGAAATGAAACCGGAAGATAAGTTCTCGGTAGAAGTGTCTTCAAAACTAACTACCTCGTTCAATGGAGAACCTATTGTTGGAGCTAAGGTTACTATTAAAGATGCTATAACAGGAGAAGTTATAGGTGAAGGAATATCCAAAGAAGACGGGTCATTTATCATTTTTATTTCCGATGTTTATAAAGGAGTAAAAGATTTTATTATTGAAGTTAAAAAAGGAGATGAGTTTACACCAAAAAGCATACTTGCTTCTGTAGAAGATTTAAAAAATCTGAAAAAAGACGGTATTTTAATGACTCCAATTTTTAACGATCGGATGTTAGATGAAATCAACACTATGGTTATACCGCACGATAGAAAGAAAATATCACAAATAGGTTATTTAACCATGGATAAGCTAGCTATCTATCTCAAAAATAATCCTAATGTAGTTATTAAGCTTAACGGACATACCGATGTTAGAGGAGAACGATATGATAACTTAAGCGTTTCGCAAGAAATGGCCAATACAGCCAAAGAATACCTTATTTCAAAAGGAGTGAAAGAAGAGAATATTATACCAAGAGGATACGGAGACAGATATGTGATTAATAAATGTCGTAGAGGACAAGAATGTAGTTTAACCGAACATATTCAAAATAATAGAGTAGAAGTAGTTGTTTGGAGAATGCTACCGTAAGTTTTTTTGTTTTCGTTCTTCATTTTTAGGAAAAAAAAGACTATTGACGATAGATTTTATAAAAATAAATTTTCGATTAAATCGGTATAAAATAGTAAATTTGAATATTTCTATTTTAAAATATTACGTATAATCTGAAAATGGATTATATTTATGCTTTAATAGCGGCTATAAATAGCATTAAATGGAGAAATTGCTAGTTGATTAAATGATGATTTATGTGTAAATATGTACGTTTTTCTTTTGTGATATCTTTTTTGATACTGTTTTCAATAGTATCTACAAATCATTATGTGTATTCGCAAAAGAGAACATTTAAAAAAATTGTGTTAGCAGATAAAGCTACAGAACCTTATTTTGCTATACAAATTCTTGCCTTAAAAGAAGCCCCAAAGGATGCTTCGTTTTTTGAAAATATCGAATCTGCAAGAGAATTCTCTTGTGCCGATGGTTATAAAAGATATGTAGTGGGTAGTTATGCTACCCAAGCAGAAGCATTGGCCGATTTACAAAGAATACGATCAAAAGGCGCAAAATATCAAAAATCGTATGTGGTTAATACCGCTAATTATATTTTGTCAAAAAGTGCTTATAATAATTTTGATGATGATAATCAGCCGAATAATGCAGATGTTTTTCGTACTTCAAAAAAAATAATACCTGTACAAAAACCTACCGACCCACCCTTTGCTATTCAAATACTTGCTTTAAAAAACCCTCCTCAAGACCCGAATTTTTTCGAAAATGTTGATATGGCAAGAGAATTTTCTTGTGCCGACGGTTTTAAAAGATATGTAGTTGGGCAGTACGATTCTTATCAAAATGCCAGTGCCGAATTGATGCAGGTACGTTCGTTAAGTGAAAAATACAAGACGGCTTTTGTGGTAAATACCACCAATTTTGTAATCCAAGCTTCTGCGTTTGACGATGAAACTGCAAATGCTTCTACTGCAAGTACACAAAATTTAGATATCCAATCGCTTAGAACAAGTAAACGGATTTTGCCTTTAGATAAACTGCCTGCTAATAGTTATACCGTACAGGTATTGGCGTTGAAAGAAGTACCGCGAGATGCTTCCTTTTTCGAAAAGCTTGATGTGGTAAACGAAGTATCTTGCAAAGATGGTTTTAAAAGATATATTGTGGGAGAATATGCAAATCCCGACCTTGCAAAATCAGCTTGCGAAAGAATAAGAAAATTGGGTCCGAAATATCAAAATGCATTTATTATAAATACAGATAAATTACAGATTGATGTAACTGCATTTGTTTCAGAATATAAAAACAACGATGAAGTGGTCGATAATCGTGCTACTCAAAAAGAAATAACCAACTATTCGGATAAGAATAAATTAGCTCAGGCCAATACACCTTATAATAACGAAAGATACCCAACTACAAGCAACCAAGCTATACAAAAAATAGATGCACCTCAAAAAATAGTTACAGCTAGTGGTGAAACGGCAATTAAAACTGATAGCAAAGTGTTGATAGAAAGTAAAAGAAAATTTGAATCGGAAAACAATGCCAATCAAACAAATAAAGATGAATACATTGTTCAAGTACCCGATAAAAAGGATACAAAACAGCAACTAACTACCAACCGAGATGAATTGCCATCAACCAGAACAAGTAAAAAAATTATTCCTGTAGATAAAGCCGAAAAACCATTTTACACCATTCAGATTCTAGCGTTGAAAGAAACTCCCTCTGATTTTAATTATTTTGATAATGTAGAATCGGCAAGAGAATTTTCTTGTACCGATGGGTACAAAAGATATGTAGTAGGACAATATGAAAGTTATCAAGAAGCAGTTTCTGATTTGCCTCGTGTAAAAACATTGAGTCCAAAATATCAAAATGCGTTTGTCGCCAATACCAAAAATTACGATATTTCGCTCGACGATTTTAGAACCGATTACGATGCTTCCAACGAACAACAAGCTCAAGCAACAACTGATTTGAGTGCCGAAGATGATGCTAATCCCAAAAAATCAAACTTAAATGCGATAGAGAAAGCATCAGAAAAAGTAGTACGCACCTATGATCCAACTAAAACCTATACTATCCAACTTACTGCTTCACGCTATCCGTTTTATGTAAGCGAGTTAAAAGAATTTGATGAAGTATTTGAGTTTTATATGCCCGATAAAGTATACAGATATACTGTAGGAAAATATAGCAGTAAAGAAATAGATGCCGAACTCCATAAAGTAATTTCGTTGGGATATACCGAAGCATTTCCTGTAGATTTAAATAAATATTTGCCTTTTAAAATTGAATAACACTAATAAATAGTTAATACTATGCGTACAAAATTTGTTTTATTACTTGCTTTAATAGCCCTAACAGTTAATGCTCAGCAAGATGTTAAAGATGTTTCTTCTAACCAAATCCCTACAGAAATGAAAATAAAAGGGAATGTGGTATCTGCCATTAGTTATAAAGATGCTTATGGTCTTAATTACATTATTCAAACAGAAACAGCCTTGTTAACTCCTAAATCGGCTGTTGAAGCAGCAAAAAAATACGAGTTGATAAATGTAAACGGTAGGGTAGATACGATAAGAGATGTAGTGTCGGATTATCGAATAAAAGGGCTTTTTGTATATCATTACACCCAAAATAATGATTCAGTAAATCTGTTGTGGAAAAACTTGGATAATGTAACAGATTGTTCTTACAAATATTTAAAAGGAGAATATCTTACTAAACCATTGTTAACCGATTTAGATAATAACGGAGTAGCAGAAGTATGGCTAGTTTATCAATTGGGTTGTAGAGATACAGCAACAGTTCCATTAGGAATGAAATTAGTCCTTTATCAAGATAAAAATGCGTATGTGATTAGAGGCATGAGACAAACCCTACATGCATCAGAAAAAGAAATTCAAGAACTTGAATCAGCTGTTAAAGCAGATGCAGGTTTTAATAATTTACATCCAGCCATTAAAAATTATGCTCGTGAGTTGTGGAATAAATATAAAAAAGAATAGTAATTTATTTTTTTAATAAAAAACCTCTATAACGAAACCATTTCCTTATAGGGGTTTTTGATTTTTGTTGATAACTATAAAAGTATGTTTCTTGTAATGGTATGTTTCTTGTAAAATAGCATTCGTGTAAATGTTAAAAATACATTTCCTGTTTGTTCATTTTTTTATTTTAAAGATTTAATAAATATATTTGTCGTTCTCATAAAAAGAAAAATTAATGTTTAACTATATATCTAATAACAAAAACACAATGAAAAAAGTAGTATTATTTTTAGCTCTTGGTTTTTTTGCAACGTCTCTTACTGCACAAGTTTCTAAAACAATGAATAACATTGCAGGAGGTTTGTACAAAGCAGTGCCGTTTACCGAAAGAAATACCATTACTAATTTAAAATTAACAGGAACCATTGATGCTCGTGATTTCAGAACAATGCGCGACGCTATGCCAGCCCTTGCAGTAGTTGACTTAGAAAAAGTAACTATCGTAGCTTATTCAGGACCAGGCGGTACAGAAGGCACTATCAAAACGAAAGGTAGTTATAAAGCCAATACCATACCTCAATTTGCATTTTATAATGAGGATAATTTTTCCGGGAAAAAAGTAGTTGAAGTAATTTTTCCAAAAAAATTAGCGGCAATTGGCGAAAAAGCATTTTATTACTGTACCGAATTAGTGAGTGTAGATATTCCTGCATCTGTAACAGAATTAGGCGCAAACTCATTTTATAAATGTACCGGTTTAACCTCTATCACAGTTTCAACCCCCGAACCTATAAAAGATATGGGTAAAGGTGTATTTTATGCCGTAGATCCAAGTACTTGTACTTTGCATGTTCCTGTAGGTGCTAAAGAAACGTATCAAGGAGCGAAACAATGGCAAGATTTTTTGAATATTTTGGATGATGTGGAACTTATTCAACCTGAAAAAGAATAAAATCAATGCTTAAAATTTATAAACGGAGATCAAAATTGGTCTCCGTTTTTTTGTTTTCTATATCTTTGTTGCAATGAAACCTAACGATAAAAATCTGCCGGTCTACAGTTTGCACAATTTTAGTGCCCCTGATAGCGAAAAAAAACTGTATAATGTAGAATTGTTTGATGCCAACAGACATTTTGAAGTGTCGTATCCACATCGCCACGATTTTTTTGAAGTTTTGTATATTCAAAAAGGTTGCGGTTATCATGTAATTGATAGTAATAACTACGAAATAAAACCTCCTTGTATCTTTTTTTTATCTCCCGGTCAGGCTCATAAACTAGAGTATTCTAATGATATTGAAGGCTGTATTTTTATTTTTACTTCCGATTTTTATTTGCTAAACTTTTCTAATCAGAATCGCTTATTAGAGTTTCCGTTTTTCTTTACCATTACTCAAAATAATCCTCCACTGCAATTGCAACATAATTCGGATATTGAATTTTATGATATCGTTTTTTCTCGAGCCATAAAAGAAAACGGAAAATCAACAGAATTGTTACGTGCTTATTTAGATATGATTCTAGTGTATTCTTCCTCTCTTTATAAAGTATATGATACCATATTAACAAAAGGGAAGGGGCATCTGTTGGTAAAACGCTTTTTTCAATTAGTAGAAGAAAATTACCATAAAAATATATCTATAAACGAGTATGCTTCTATGTTAGCTATTACACCCAATCATTTAACTCAAGCCGTAAAACAATTAACCGCAAAAACCTCCAATGAAATAATTCAAGAAAAGCAAATGCTTGAAATTAAGAGACTTTTAGTTCATACAAATATGGGTGTTTCAGAAATAGCTAATTATTTAAATTTTGCCGATCAATCTTATTTTACCAAATTTTTTAAACGAATAACAGGTGTAACCCCTCTTCGGTTTAGACTGGAATCCATGAAAAGTACCTAAAATTTGTGAGTTTTTACATACTTATTTGATATATATTTATTTCCTTTGCATTTCAAAATGTAGTAAACTTAAGTATTAATTAATAAAAAATCAAAATGGCTAATTATTTTAATTCAATTCCTTTACGTGTTCAACTTGAACAATTAGGAAAATGTGATTTTATGGATGAATCGGAATTTGCCGATGGTGTAAACAAGTTAAAAGGTAAAAAAATTGTTGTGCTAGGTTGCGGAGCTCAAGGTTTAGCTCAAGGTTTAAACATGCGCGATAGCGGTTTAGATGTTTCTTACGCTTTACGTGAAGTTGAAATCAAAGAAAAACAAGTTTCTTATCAAAATGCTATCGACAATAAATTTAAAGTAGGAACTTTTGAAGAAATGATTCCTACAGCAGATTTAGTGCTTAATCTTACTCCCGATAAATACCATACTCCGGTTGTAAATGCTGCTATGCCATTAATGAAAAAAGGTGCTTGCTTGTCTTATTCTCATGGTTTTAATATTGTAGAAGAAGGAATTCAAATTCGTAAAGACCTTACTGTAATAATGGTTGCTCCTAAATCACCTGCCTCAGAAGTGCGTGCAGAATTTTTACGTGGTTTTGGTGTGCCAACACTTATTGCAGTGCACCGTGAAAATGACCCTAACGGCGATGGATTAGAAATAGCTAAAGCTTATTGTGTTGGAACAGGTGGTCATAAAGCAGGTGTATTACATTCATCGTTTGTTGCTGAGGTAAAATCTGACTTAATGGGAGAACAAACCATCCTTTGTGGCGTACTACAAACAGGTTCAATTCTTTGTTTCAATAAAATGGTTGAAAAAGGTGTTGATAAAGGTTATGCTTCTAAATTGGTTCAATATGGCTGGGAAGTAATTACCGAAGCCTTAAAATTAGGTGGTATTACTCATATGATGGATAGACTATCAAATCCATCAAAAATTAAAGCCTTTAATTTAGCTGAGGAATTAAAAAGTATTATGCGTCCTTTGTTCGAAAAACATATGGATGATATCATGTCCGGAGTTTTCTCTAGTACCATGATGAAAGATTGGGCTAATGGAGATAAACAACTGCTAGAATGGCGTGCTGCTACAGGCGAAACAGCATTCGAAAAAACTCCTGCAGGTAGCATGGATATTAAAGAGCAAGAGTATTATGATAATGCTTTATTAATGGTGGCTTTTGTTAAAGCAGGTGTTGAATTAGCTTTCGAAGTTATGTGCGAAACCGGTATTAAACCCGAATCGGCGTATTATGAATCTTTGCACGAAACGCCACTTATTGCCAATACAATTGCTCGTAAAAAATTGTTCGAAATGAACCGTGTTATTTCTGATACGGCTGAATATGGTTGTTATTTATTTGATCATGCCTGTAAACCATTATTGGCCGATTTTATGAAAAAAATTGATACCGATGTTATTGGTAAACCATATAATGCAGGTAAAGATAATCATGTAGATAATTTTGAACTTATTCAAGTGAACGATGCAATACGTAACCATGAAGTGGAATACACCGGTTACGATTTACGTGCTGCGATGACTGCTATGAAAAAAATTGTGGAATAATTGTAGATAGATAATAAAACTAAAAAAGGAGTTGTTCAAAAACAACTCCTTTTTTAGTTTAGTAAATGTGCTTATTTTTTTAGAATAATAACAGTTATTTCCGGTCTGATTCCAATTCTTGTAGGCATACCTACGTAGCCAATACCTTGATTTACATAAATATGTTGTTTGTTGCAGGAGTAAAGCCCTTTCCATTGTTTAAATACCCATTGAGAAGGAGAAAACTTTAACCCCCACTTGTCAATACCCATTTGCATACCATGCGTATGTCCGGCTAAAGTAAGCGTAATGTTTTCTTTATGAACTATTTCGGCACACCAATGGTTGGGGTCATGAGAAAGCAGAATATTAAATTTAGTCTTTTCACTTCCTTTTTTTGCTTGTTGCAAGTTTCCATAACGAGGAAACGGGGGATGTCCCCAATTTTCCATCCCAATAAGTCCTATTTCAGCCTTTTCTTTTTGTATGATTACGGTGCTATCTAATAATAAAGTAAACCCTAAATTTTTATAAGCGTTGTGAACGCCAATAAGGTTGTTTGTTTTATCTTGAGGTGTATTCCATGAGGAATAATCTCCATAATCATGGTTGCCCATTATACCATATTTGCCGTAAGGAGCTTTAAGTTTATTAAAAATAGGTTCAAAACCTGTTGCTTCGTCACTAAAGTTGTTTACTAAATCACCTGTAACTACTATCATATCTGGTTTTTGTTGCATTATCAGCTCAACCATTTTTTCTAATGCATCAAAATTCTTATTCCAATTGCCCAAGTGAATATCCGAAATTTGTACAATTTTAAATCCGTCAAATTCTTTAGGAAGGTTTTCTGCCTTAATCTCAACAGTAGTCACTTCAAAATCAAATCGAGTAATTACGGTTCCATAAATCATGCCTATAAAAAACAAACCACCTAGTGTTATGCCAACATAGCGTAAGCACTTTGTTTTATTTCTCAAAATAAAACGAAGCAATGAATTTAAAAGGTCGAAAATAAAATAGATGGTTTTAGGGATGTAGAGGAGTAAAAATACAAACACAAACCAAATGAATTGTGCCATGTATTGATTATTATCTCGTAAAGCTTCTCCACCAAAAGCTACCAACAATAAAAAAATTGCAAGTAACGATGGGATAGACCAATATACTACTTTAAGAAAAGGGTTTTTCAACCATTTTTTAATGTGGAAAAAAATATAATAATCTAACCCAAAAAGCATTAAAAAAGAAACAATAAGCACAGCTCCATACATTCTCATAAAAGTAAATTTAAATTATTTCACAAAATTAACCTTATTAAGCACATAGCAAACAAGCTTTTGCTTATTTTTGCATACTAAAATTTATAAAGTCATGTATACAACTATCACTTATATTATTATTGGCATTCTTTTGCTTGATTATATTATTGAAAGAGGATTGGCCTATTTAAATACCCGCAATGTTAAAACAGACCTACCGCCACAACTCAAGGGTTTATACGATGCCGAAGCCTATGCCAAGCAACAGTCTTATTTTAAGGAAAATCAACGATTTGGACTGATAACAAGTACTTTTAGCTTACTGCTTATTCTCGCTATGTTTGTAGTTGGTGGTTTTGCTTTGGTAGATGTGTTTGCTCAAAGTTTAGTAGAAAACGCTATTCTTGTTTCTTTAATTTTCTTTGGAGTTATCTTTTTTGCCAATGATTTGTTAAGCATTCCGTTTGATTTATATGATCATTTTGTAATAGAGCAACGCTATGGTTTTAACAAAGTAACTCCTAAAATATTTGTAAGCGATAAACTTAAAGGCTGGATTTTGGGAGCTTTAATAGGAGGAGGATTAGTTGCGTTAATTAGTAAAATTTACGAATTGACAGCTGATTACTTTTGGATTTTGGCTTGGGCGGTAATGGCTCTATTCAGCATTTTTATTACCATGTTTTATTCGCAATTAATAGTGCCGTTGTTTAATAAACAAACCCCTTTAGAAAATGGCGAATTGCGCGATGAAATAGAGAAATTTGCACAAAAAGCAGGGTTTACATTGAATAACATTTTTGTGATGGATGGCTCTAAACGCTCTACCAAAGCAAATGCCTATTTTAGCGGATTAGGTTCTAAAAAACGAATTGTATTGTTCGACACACTTATTGATGAGCTTAGCACGCAAGAAATAGTGGCTGTTCTTGCTCACGAAATTGGACACTATAAGAAAAAACACACCTTAATGGCATTGGCAATGTCGCTTGCAAATTCGTTAATTATGCTCTTTGTTTTAGGTTTTTTTCTTGATAGCGATGTGTTAGCACAAGCTTTTGGAGTAGAAAAAGCCTCTTTTCATATTAACCTATTAGCATTTGGAATTCTCTATACTCCGGTGTCGGTTGTTTTGAGCTTGTTTATGAATATGTTATCTCGTAAAAATGAATACCAAGCAGATGCTTATGCTGCATCATTCGGATTAGGAGAAAATTTAATTGAAGGACTTAAAAAACTGTCAGTCAAATCGTTGAGTAATTTACAACCCCATCCGGCCTATGTGTTCTTTTATCATTCACATCCCACTTTATTGCAACGAATGGAAGCAATTCATAACTTGAAAAATGAAAAATAATCCTAAGGTTGAAATAATAACTATTGGCGACGAAATTCTTATAGGTCAAATAGTGGATACTAACTCGGCATGGATGGCTTCGCAATTAAACAAAGAAGGTTTTTCTGTGTTTCAAATCACATCTGTTTCCGATAACGAAAATCATATTACTGAAGCTGTTGATGCTGCTTTAAAACGAGTAGATATTGTATTGCTTACAGGAGGTTTAGGGCCAACTAAAGATGATATTACGAAGCAAACTTTGTGTCGCTATTTTAATACAGAACTTGTTTTTAATTCATCTGTTATCGATACAATTAATCGACTATTTCCGGCCACAAAAAATGGCATAAACGAATTAACATACAGTCAAGCCTACGTTCCAAAAAATGCCATAATCATTCAAAATGCTACCGGAACAGCACCAATAACTTGGTTTGATGTACAAGATAAAGTGTTGGTTTCTATGCCCGGAGTTCCTTCTGAAATGGAGTGGGTAATGTTACACGAAATTCTTCCTCGCTTAGCCAAACGCTTTAATACGCCATCACTACTTCATAAAACTGTTATTGTAGAGGGATATGCCGAATCGGCTTTGGCTATAAAAATAAGCGACTGGGAAAATAATTTGCCTGCATGTATTAAGTTGGCATATTTACCCGCAATTGGTATAGTTAAACTTCGGTTAACCGGTAATTTGCCCGATAAAGTACTGTTGGAGAAGACGATTGATATCGAAATTGAAAAGCTTCGAGCAATAATTGGTTCATCAATAATTGCTACAGAAGATATTCCTTTGGAATTGCTGATAGGAGAGCTGTTGAAATCGAAAAAAATGCAACTGGCAACTGCCGAAAGCTGTACCGGAGGAAATATTGCACGTTTAATTACATCAATACCCGGTAGCTCCGCTTATTTTAAAGGTTCAGTGGTAGCTTATAGCAACGAAGTAAAAGAAGCGGTTTTAGGCGTTTCAAAAGAGCTTATGGTTGAGCGCGGAGCTGTAAGTCAGCCTGTAGTAGAGCAAATGGCTCAAAGCGTATTGCGATTAACAGCCGCCGATGTTGCTGTAGCTACTTCGGGCGTTGCAGGTCCCGATGGTGGAACTCCCGATAAGCCGGTAGGAACTGTGTGGATATGTGTTTGTACTAAAGATAAATTAATAAGCAGAAAATATAATTTTAGTACCTTTCGCGACCGAAATATTACACGAGCAAGTTTGGCGGGGTTGAGCATGATTAAAGAAATTTTAGTCAATTGCTAGTTTTTTTCAAAAACTTACGGTAATTATTTGCTGAATAAAAAAAAGGAATTAACTTTGCACTCCGTTTTTCGGATAAGAAACGTCAAAAAATCATTATTAAAAGATACATAGACATGTCAAAAATTTGTCAAATTACCGGTAAAAAAGCTATGGTTGGGAACAATGTTTCTCACTCAAAACGCAGAACTAAAAGAACTTTTGATGTAAACTTGTTTACAAAAAAATTCTATTGGGTGGAGCAAGATATGTGGATAACATTAAAAGTTTCGGCTAATGGTTTGCGTACAATTAATAAAATTGGCTTAAACGAAGCAATTAAAAAAGCAGCCGAAAAAGGTCATTTATTTGTATAATTAGAGGAGGAAATATAAAATGGCAAAGAAAAGTAAAGAAAGTAGAGTTCAAGTAATTCTAGAATGTACAGAACATAAAGATAGCGGTATGCCGGGAACTTCTCGTTATATTACTACTAAAAACCGTAAGAATACTACCGAGCGTTTGGAGTTGAAAAAATACAACCCCATTTTAAGAAAAGTAACAGTACATAAAGAAATTAAATAATAATTAAGATATGGCAAAGAAAGCAGTAGCATCTCTTCAAAGTGGAGAAGGTCGTTCGTACTCTAAGGTTATTAAAATGGTAAAATCGCCTAAAACCGGAGCATATGTTTTTCAAGAAGAAATGGTTCCTAACGAAAAAGTAAAAGAATTTTTCGTAAATTAAGATATAGTATACTACTATAAAACTTCCTTTTATTTCTATAATAAAAGGAAGTTTTTTTTTGTACTAATTGTTCGTTTATAGTTGCCTGATAGGTATTAATGGAATTTATACTAGTACAAACATTTAATAACTGGTTCTAGCTTATTTTTTATTACTTTTGTACACAATTAAAAGATAGTTGAATGAGAATCGTTTTTATGTATTCCTTTTAACTTTTAACAGTTAACTATTATGGGTATTTTTAGTTTTTTTGGAAAAGAAAAAAAGGAAAGTCTTCATCAAGGATTAGAAAAAACCAAACAAAGTGTTTTTTCTAAATTAACTCGTGTTGTTGCAGGTAAATCTAAGGTGGATGATGAGGTATTGGATGATTTGGAAGAGGTATTAATTACTTCTGACGTAGGTGTGGAAACTACACTTAAAATTATTGAACGTATTCAAAAACGTGTTGCTTCCGATAAATATGTTGGTACGGATGAGTTAAATACTATTCTGAAAGACGAAATAGGAAAACTTTTAGAAGAAAATAATACCGTTGATGGTCAAGATTTTGATATACCAAACAACAAGCCTTATGTAATAATGGTAGTTGGTGTAAATGGAGTAGGTAAAACAACTACCATTGGTAAATTGGCGTATAAATTTACTCAAGCCGGAAAAAAAGTATATTTAGGTGCAGCAGATACCTTTAGAGCAGCAGCTGTCGAACAGTTAGTTATTTGGGGCGAACGGGTAGGAGTTCAGGTAATAAAACAACAAATGGGTTCCGATCCTGCTTCGGTAGCATTTGATACGCTGACAGCAGCTAAGGCAAATGCGGCAGATGTAGTAATTATAGATACGGCCGGTCGTTTGCACAATAAAGTGAACTTAATGAACGAGTTAACCAAAATAAAAAATGTAATGCAAAAAGTAATACCCGATGCTCCACATGATGTTATGTTGGTGTTGGATGGTTCTACCGGTCAAAATGCATTTGAACAAGCCAAACAATTTACATTGGCTACAGAGGTTAAATCTCTTGCTATTACAAAACTTGACGGTACTGCAAAAGGAGGTGTGGTTCTTGGAATTTCCGATCAATTTAAAATCCCTGTACGTTACATAGGTATAGGAGAGGGTATTGACGATTTGCATGTTTTTAATAAAAAGTTATTTGTAGAAAGTCTTTTTGGAGAATAAAAAAGATGGTGAGATGGTGAAATGATGAGTAAATTAGCAAAGTAAGATTATTTTGTTACTCACCATTTCACCATCTTACCATTTTATTATCTTATAAATATGAATAAAGTAGACTTTATAACACTCGGTTGCTCAAAAAATCTAGTTGATTCGGAACAACTTATCCGACAATTAGAAGCAAACGGTTACCAAGTGGAACACGATGCCGAAAAGCCAACCGGAAATATTGTAATAATCAATACTTGTGGATTTATTGGCGATGCCAAAGAAGAATCCATCAACGTAATTTTGCAATTTGCAGCTTTGCGTAAAAAGAAAAAAATCAATAAGTTATTGGTAATGGGGTGTTTATCTCAACGGTATTTATTTGAATTAACACAAGAAATTCCTGAAGTAGATAAGTTTTACGGAAAGTTTGATTTTAAATCCATTATTTCCGATTTAGGTAAATCCTATCAGCAAGATATTCGTTTAGAACGTACCTTAACCACTCCAAAGCACTATGCTTACATAAAAATATCCGAAGGTTGTAACCGAACTTGTTCTTATTGTGCCATTCCCTTAATTACAGGTAAACATACTTCTCGTAGTATGGAAGATATAGAACAAGAAGTGCGTTTATTGATAAAAAAAGGGGTTAAAGAGTTTCAGTTAATAGCACAAGATTTAACCTATTACGGATTAGATTTATACAAAGAAATGAAGTTGGCAGAATTAACTCAACGATTGGCTAATATAGAAGGAGTAGAGTGGTTGCGCTTGCATTATGCCTATCCGGCTCATTTCCCGTACGATTTACTCCCTGTGATTAAAAACAATGCTAATGTGTGCAGTTATATAGATATTGCGTTACAGCATATTACTAATAATATGTTGCACCTAATGCGTCGAAATATAACTACAGAAGAAACCTATAATTTATTGGAAACCATTAGAAAAGAAGTGCCCGGTATTCATTTACGTACTACATTTATGGTTGGACACCCCGGAGAAACACAACAAGATTTTGAGGCTCTAAAGAAATTTGTTAAAGATTATAAGTTCGAACGCATGGGAGCCTTTATTTATTCCGATGAAGAGGGAACTTTTTCAAATAAACAATACAAAGATTCTATATCAACAAAAATAAAACAACAACGCTTAAATGAATTAATGGCCTTGCAGCAAGAAATATTGGCAAACAGCAATTCTCATAAAATAGGTAAAACCCTCAAAGTTATTATAGATAGAGAAGATAACGATTATTACATCGGTCGTACCGAGTTTGATTCGCCGGAAGTTGACCCTGAGGTTTTAATTGAGAAACCTGCTTTTAAGCTTACAATCGGACAATTTTATTCCGTACTCATCACAGCTTCGGACGATTTTGATTTATACGGAAAAGTTAATTAATATTTGCTAGTTATAAAGAAAATCTATAAATTGCGCTTTTTATTAACTAAAACTGTTAGCCTTGAATAACAAAGAACTACAAGTAGCATTAGCTTCAAAATTGGGAATTTCTCAATCGGAAACTGAAGAATTATTGCAAGCAACCATCAATGCGTTGATAGAAAAACTATCTGAAAACAAGTCGGTAAGTATTCATGGATTTGGATCATTTGAAGTGCGCGAAAAAAACGAACGATTAACGGTTAATCCGCTCACAAAAGAACGATCTATAGTGCCAGCAAAAAAAGCATTGGCGTTTAAATCAAGTACTGTTTACAAAGAAAAAATAAAAGAACTACCTCGTTATGAATAATACAAAGATTTCTATACAAGATCTTGTTGAAAGCATTTCGCAATATGCAGGCACCTCAAAAAAGAAAGCCGAAGATTTTTTGAAAAATTTTCAAGCAATTATAGAAGAGGCGTTAATTAACGATCGAATTGTTAAAATAAAAGGATTTGGTACGTTTAAGTTGATATGGAACGAAGCGCGTAAAAGTGTGAATGTTCAAACAGGTGAGGAATACATCATACCAGGGCATACAAAAGTAAGTTTTATTCCTGATGTAAGAATTAAAGATAGTATCAATAATCCAAATAAAGTAAGCTTAGCCAGCGAATTGAAAAAAGAACACGACCCTTTAGCCAAACTTAATAAAGAGGCCGAAGAAATAAAAGAAATTATTGCTGATATTAAAAGCATGAAAAAGCCTAAAGATGAAAAAATTGCCGACAATCAACCAAAAGCCGAGAATTTAGAAGAAATTCTTCCTAAACAAGAAATTGATACTCCGGTTGCAAGTATACCAAAAATAGAAACTCCTGTTGAAAATATCGGCGAAGAATCTATACAGCATAGTGCTTTATCTGAAGGGTATGTGTTAAAAGAACGTGATTTACCTGTAAAACCAAAAAGAAAACTCGTAAAAATACTTTTGCCATTACTATTACTTCTTTTATTACTAGGAATTGTATTATTTTATTTCAATTACAAAGACTCGTTAATACCTCAATATAAAACTAAATTGGTTGAAAAAGTTCAGTTAATAACTGCTTATTTTGATAAAACAGAAGATGTAGTTACTGAAGAAAAAACTGAAAAGCCTAAGATTGAGTCAGTTGAAGTTAAATCAAAACCAACTAAAACTGTTGCAGATACTATAGCTCCGGTAAAACAAGAAAAAATAGTTAAGCAAATAGAAGAAAAGCCTAAAGTATCTGTTTTTGATCAACCCAGAAATTATTCCACTATTCTTGCAACCGAAACTATTGAAAAAGGCAGTAGATTGGTATTATTAGCTGAAAAGTACTATGGGCACAAAGATTTTTGGGTGTATATTTACGAAGCAAATAAAGCCATTTTAAAAACTCCCGGTAGCGTTTTTATTGGTATGAAAATTAAAATACCAAAATTGAACCCTGCATTAATTGATCTTACAAATCCGGATTGTTTAAAACAAGCCAAAGAATTAGAGAAAAAATACTTGCAACAATAAATACATTTAAAAAGAGGCTTTTTTTAAAGGCCTTTTTTTATGAAAATTTTAAATTTTTTAACGGCTTATTTTTTGAAAAAAAATTACTTGATATTTATTTTTGTGTAACAAAATAAGAATTATTAAAAATTAGAAAAATATGAATCAAACAATTGACATTAGAGAGCTTAACAGCAGAATTGAAAAACAAAGTTCATTTGTCGATGCTCTTACTATGGGTATGGATAAAACTATAGTTGGACAAAAGCATTTGGTAGAGTCATTATTAATAGGATTGCTTGCTGATGGACATGTACTTTTAGAAGGGGTTCCCGGTTTAGCAAAAACGCTTGCAATTAAAACTTTAGCCAATTTGATTGATGCAAATTTTAGTCGTATTCAGTTTACCCCCGATTTATTGCCTGCCGATTTATTGGGAACCATGATTTATAGTCAGAAAAACGAAGAATTTGTTATTAGAAAAGGACCTATTTTTTCCAATTTTATTTTGGCCGATGAAATAAACCGCGCTCCTGCAAAAGTGCAAAGTGCTTTATTAGAAGCCATGCAAGAGCGTCAAGTTTCAATTGGAGACAAAACATTTGAATTACCGGCTCCATTTTTAGTGCTGGCTACACAAAACCCTATAGAGCAAGAAGGTACTTATCCTTTACCTGAAGCTCAAGTAGATCGTTTTATGCTAAAAGTAGTTATTTCATATCCTAAAAAAGAGGAAGAAAAACTCATTATGCGTCAAAATATGCAGGAACAAACGAATACAACTTCTCCAATATTAACTCCCACTGATATTATCGAAGCCCGAAAAGTAGTTAGAGATGTGTACATGGACGAAAAAATTGAGCGGTATATTTTAGACATAGTATTTGCTACTCGTTATCCCGATGAATTTGGTTTGAAAAACCTCAAAACAATGATTTCTTTTGGAGCATCACCTCGTGCTACAATCAATATCGGTTTAGCAGCCAGAGGATATGCCTTTATCAAAAGAAGAGGATACATCATTCCCGAAGATATACGTGCTGTTTGCTATGATGTTTTACGTCATCGTATTGGTTTAAGCTACGAAGCCGAAGCAAACAATATTAGCTCTGAAGAGATAATCAGTGAAATATTAAATGCTGTTGAAGTACCGTAAATAGAAGATTAGAGATAAAAAATTAACGATGAGCGAAAAATCTTTTTTAACTATTCACTTTTAACTTTTCACTTGTTTTGATGGAAACTACCGAATTACTTAAAAAAGTACGTCAAATAGAAATAAAAACCCGCGGATTGTCTAACCACATTTTTGCGGGAGAATATCACTCTGCATTTAAGGGTAGGGGAATGACCTTTTCAGAAGTACGAGAGTATCAGTATGGCGATGATATTCGTAATATTGATTGGAATGTAACGGCTCGTTTTAACCATCCATACATCAAAGTGTTTGAAGAAGAACGTGAACTTACCGTTATGCTATTAATAGATGTTTCGGGTAGTCGAGACTTTGGTACAATAAGCAAAACAAAAAAAGACTTGATAACAGAAATGGCTGCAACAATAGCTTTTTCTACTATTCAAAATAACGATAAAATCGGAGTAATTTTCTTTTCCGACAAAATAGAAAAATTTATACCTCCTCAAAAAGGTAAAAAACACGTACTTCATATTATTAGAGAATTGTTGAATTTTGAGCCGGAAAGTAGAGCTACAAATATTAACAATGCGTTATCGTATTTTACCAATGCTATTAAAAGGCGTTCAACTGCTTTTATTATTTCCGATTTTATGGATGATGGTTTTAAAGATGCGCTGACCATTGCAAACAGAAAACATGATGTGGTAGCTCTGCAAGTATATGATCAGTTGGAAACGGAAATACCTGCTGTTGGATTAATAAAACTGTTGGATGCCGAAACTGGTACAAATACATGGATAGATACTAACGATAATCGTTTGAGAATGATGTATAAAACTAATTGGACAGAAAAACAGGTACAATTAAAACAACAGTTTTTAAAGAGTGGGGTCGATTTTGTGTCGGTAAAAACAGATGAAGACTATGTGAAATCACTCATTAAACTTTTTAAGTTGAGAGCTTAACTATCCGACTATGAAAAAAACAGTATTTTTATCTATATTTCTTTTAACCATTAATTTGATTGCTTTTGCACAGATCTCTGTACAAGCAAGAATTGACTCGTCGATGTTGCTTATTGGCGAACAAACTACCTTACGCTTAGAAGTTATTCAAGATAAAAATAGTACCGTTCAGTTTCCAGTTTTAACCGATTCTATCGTAAAAGGAATTGATATTGTATCTGTTTCTAAACAAGATACGTCTGTATTAGAGAACGGACAACTTAAAATAAACCGTGATGTTGTTATTACTTCGTTCGATTCTGCATTGTATTACATTCCGTCACTAAAATTTTTCGCAGGTAAAGATAGTTTTGAAACCAATCCTTTATCATTAAAAGTATATACCATTCCTGTTGATACTACAAAGGGAATATATGATATCAAACCAATTTATAAGGCTAAAATTGATTGGAAACAGGTATTTATGATAGTGTTAATAATTCTTTTATCGTTAGCAGTTCTTGTAATTCTATATTTATATATCAAAAAACGCTTTTTTAGTAAAAATGAAACGGTTCAAGAAGCTAAAATCCCATCAATACCACCTCACGAATTGGCTCTAAAAGAGTTGGATAGGATTAAGGATGAAAAAATATGGCAACAAGGAAGGATTAAAGAATACTATACCGAAGTTACTACC
>JAFGVL010000052.1 GCA_016938015.1 Paludibacteraceae bacterium | reverse complement strand
TCGAAACCGATAGCAGTAAGCTCATTACGAATTTTATCGGAAGTAGCCCAGTCTTTGTTTGCTTTGGCTTCTTGCCGTAGTTGCAACAACAAATCTACGGCAGCTTTGTACGCATCAGAACCTGTTTGTTGAGTACTCTCGGATTGTAAGCCAAGAATATCTTCCACAAAAAGTTTAAAGGTATTTTTTAATTCATTTAAATCTGATTCACAAATAGTAGCCGTGCCGGCATGAATGGTATTAATTGCCGTAACAGCTTCGAATAAATGAGCAATTACAATCGGACTATTCAAATCGTCTTGCATGGCTTGTTCGCAACGAGTTTGCAAGTCTTTTACATCGACAGTTGAGGTAGCCGATGGTGCCATTTTTTGCAAACGAGCATAGCCTTCCATTAATCGTTGAAGCCCTTTTTCAGCAGCTTGCAATGCTTCGTTACTAAAATCAACCGTACTGCGGTATTGGGCTTGTAATATAAAAAACCTTATAGTCATTGGGCTATATGCCTTTTCGAGCGAAGGATGATTACCGGTAAAAAACTGATCCAATGTAATAAAATTACCTAAGCTCTTGCCCATTTTTTGACCATTGATGGTAATCATATTGTTATGCATCCAATATTTAACGGTTTCTTTGCCTAACGCTGCGGTTGATTGGGCTATTTCGCATTCGTGATGAGGGAACACCAAATCCATCCCTCCACCATGAATGTCAAATTCTTCTCCTAAATATTTGGTGCCCATTGCCGAACACTCCATATGCCAACCCGGAAAACCTTCGCTCCATGGAGAAGGCCAATGCATAATATGTTCGGGAGAAGCTTTTTTCCAAAGTGCAAAATCTACCGAACGACGTTTTTCTTGCTGACCGTCTAGTTCTCGGGTAGTTTCAAGGAGTTCTTCAATATTTCTTCCCGATAATTTGCCATAATTGTATTTAGTATTGTATTTCTCCACATCGAAATAAACAGACCCCTCACTTTCGTAGGCAAAACCTGCTTCTTGAATTTTTTTTACAAATTCAATCTGTTCAATAATATGTCCGGAGGCATGTGGCTCAATGCTTGGAGGAAGCACATTTAGCGCTTCCATATTTTTATGGTAATTATTCAAGTAGTGTTGCACCACTTCCATAGGCTCTAACTGTTCGAGTCTGGCTTTTTTTGCAATTTTATCTTCACCACTATCTGCATCGTTTTCTAAATGACCTACATCGGTAATATTACGCACATAGCGCACTTTATAGCCGAAGTGTTTTAAATATCGAAAAAGCAAATCGAATGTAATTGCCGGACGAGCATGACCTAAATGGGCATCGCCATATACTGTGGGGCCACACACATACATTCCTACAGAAGTAGGATGAATTGGCACAAAAAGCTCTTTTTTTCTTGTAAGCGTGTTGTAAATGGTAAGGGTATGTTTCATCTGAAAAATAATATTTACATTAAAACACAAAGGTAGTAAGTAATTAATTAGTAATAATATTCCTTTAACATTTAATTGCAATTAACACAGCGGTGTTTTATTGAAATAAATTTTTTATATTTGTGTGCTACACTAAATTGTACTAACTAAATACTATTCCATGATTAAAAAACAACTGATTATTATTGTTGCATTACTAGGCTCAATAGCTGTTTCAGCTCAAGATATCGTAGTAAACAAAACAGGGCAAAAATTTGATTGTTATATTAGCCGAGAAGACAGTAGTGCGGTTTATTTTAGTTTTTATAGAAACGAAGCTAAAATTGATACTTTTATTGTACGAAACGATTTAGCCAATTATCAATACAACGCCAGTTGCGACGGACCGATTTCCGGTTGGGACTCAAAAGTGTGTTTATCTGCAGGATTTGGTGTTTCGGGCAGTACTTTTTTTGGAGCCGAATTTGAGTTTCTGCTCTCTGATAGAATTGGTATTCAAGTTGGAGGAGGCGCTCTTGGTGCCGGAGGAGGTATTAATTATCATTTTGCTTCATCTATGAGAAGTTCTTATTTATCGTTACAATACACAGTTCAAGGCTTAAGCAACGACAGCAAATGGGGATATAAACAAACTTTAATTGGTCCGGCAATTGTATTTAGGGGCAGAAGTTGGTTAATGGCGCAAGTAGGAGTAGGTTATATATTAGATAAAGGTCCTGCT
Source organism: Paludibacteraceae bacterium (assembly GCA_016938015.1). Lineage (GTDB taxonomy): Bacteria > Bacteroidota > Bacteroidia > Bacteroidales > Paludibacteraceae > JAFGVL01. The sequence goes on along the minus strand of JAFGVL010000052.1, from coordinate 31,786 downwards.
TATAACGATATAAAATCGTTGCCGGTAGCGTTGAAAGTTGCGATTGGAGGTTATTTACCTTTATAATAAACAATCCCTGATAAAAAAGAAGGCGTCTCACACTCAAAATTGTGAGACGCCTTCTTTTTGTTTTATAGAAAAGCTTTTAGGCAACATCCTCTTCAATCACCAAATTATCAATAATAAATGTTTGTCTTTCGGGGGTATTTTTACCCATATAAAACTCTAATAAATTAGTAACTGAGTCGCCTTTAGTAAGAGTAACCGGATCGAGTCTTATTTTATCGTCTATAAAATTCTTGAATTCATCGGGCGAAATTTCACCAAGACCTTTAAAACGAGTAATTTCGGGATTCGTTCCTAATTCCTTTATAGCTAACTGACGTTCTTCGTCGGTATAACAATAACGAGTTTCTTTTTTGTTTCTCACTCTAAAAAGAGGCGTTTGTAAAATATATACGTGACCTTTTTTAATTAAATCGGGGAAAAATTGCAAGAAAAAAGTGAGTAAAAGTAAGCGTATATGCATTCCATCATCATCGGCATCGGTAGCAATAATAACTTTATTGTAACGCAAGCCTTCCAATCCATCTTCAATATTTAAAGCCGCTTGCAATAAATTAAACTCTTCGTTTTCGTACACCACTTTTTTAGTTAACCCATAACAATTAAGAGGTTTACCGCGTAAACTAAAAACCGCTTGATAATTAACATCACGACTTTTTGTTATAGATCCGCTGGCAGAATCACCTTCGGTAATAAACATGCACGATTTTTCGCGTAAATCACCTTTAGGATCGCTAAAATGCGCACGACAATCGCGCAATTTACGATTATGCAAATTTGCTTTTTTAGCTCTTTCGCGTGCCATTTTAGTTACACCGGCAATGGCTTTTCGCTCTTTTTCGGAATCTTGAATTTTACGAAGCAAGATGTCCGATGTTTCGGTATTTTTATGGAGGTAATTATCTAATTCTTTCTTTATAAAATCGCCAATAAACTTACTTACCGATGGGCCATTAGGTCCAATATCTTTTGACCCCAACTTAATTTTTGTTTGCGATTCAAATACGGGTTCTTCTACACTAATTGCCACCGCAGCTATGATACCGTTTCGGATATCGGCCAACTCCATATTTTTATTATAATACTCTTTTATTGTTCGTGCAATAGCTTCACGAAAAGCACTTTGATGCGTTCCTCCTTGTGAGGTATGTTGTCCGTTTACAAAAGAATAATATTCTTCTCCATATTGGTCGCTATGCGTAAAAGCAATTTCTATGTCTTCTCCTTTTAAATGGATAATCGGGTAAAGACTTTCTGAAGTAATATTTTCGTTCAGAAGGTCGAGCAAACCGTTTTTTGAAATAAACTTTTTATCGTTGTAATTTATAACCAAACCTGTATTAAGGTAGGCATAATTACGAAGCATGGTTTCAATATACTCTTCGCGGTATTTGTAGTTGCCAAAAATTTGAGTATCAGGAACAAATTCTACTAAAGTTCCATTGGGTTCTTTAGTGGCTTGCAATTCCGATTCGGAAGTAAGCTTACCGGCAGAAAATTCAGCTCTTTTTACCTGTCCCTCTCTAAAACTTTGAACGGTAAATGCAGAAGAAAGTGCATTTACTGCTTTTGTACCCACCCCATTAAGTCCGACAGATTTTTTAAATGCTTTTGAATCATACTTTCCTCCGGTATTCATTATGGATACAGCATCAATCATTTTTCCCAAAGGAATACCACGACCATAATCGCGTACACTTACCAATCCGTCTTTAATTTGTACATCGATGCTCGATCCGCTTCCCATTCGGAATTCGTCAACCGAATTATCAAAGACTTCTTTAAGAAGCACATAAATTCCATCGTCAGCATAAGCACCATCGCCTAACTTGCCGATATACATACCGGGGCGACGACGCACATGTTCTAAACCCTCCAGAGTAATGATGTTATCATCATTATACTGTACTTGCTGTATGTTATTTTCTACTACTTCTTCCATGATTGCAAAAATAAGATTTTTGAAAAATGAAAGGAACTTATCTACGAGGAAGTTATTAACAATGCAGTTGTATTTTTTTTAGCACCACTGATTCTCTACACACTACTGCTTAAAAAATAAAGTACGTATTTATCAAAACATTAGCAGTTCTACCCGGCCCAACCCTCTCGGTCTAAATTTCTGTAATTAACCGCCTCTGCTATGTGTTCGGGCAACACATTTTCACTTCCGTCCATATCGGCAATAGTGCGCGATACTTTTAAAATTCTATCATAGGCTCGAGCAGATAAATTAAGTCGTTGCATAGCGCTTTTTAAAATGGCAGATCCTGCTTCATCAGGACAAGCATATTTACGTAACATTTTTGAAGACATTTGAGCATTGCAATAAATACCCTCTTCATCATTAAATCTTTTTTCTTGAATTAATCGAGCTTTTATAATTCGTTCTCGAATAACAAAACTTTTTTCAGCTTCATGAGTTTCTGCCAATTTTTCGAAAGGAACAGGAACAATTTCAATGTGAATATCAATTCTATCGAGCAAGGGTCCGGATATTCTACTTAAGTATTTTTGCACCTGACCGGGTGCACAAACACACTCCTTGTCGGGATGATTGTAATACCCACAAGGACAAGGATTCATGGAAGCCACCAACATAAAACTGGCAGGATACTCTACCGAAGATTTTGAGCGAGAAATGCTAATCTTTCTATCTTCCAAAGGCTGTCGCATAACCTCTAACACGGTTCGTTTAAATTCGGGGAGTTCATCTAGAAATAAAACACCGTTATGGGCTAAAGATATTTCGCCGGGTTGAGGGAAAGAGCCACCGCCAACCAATGCCACATCAGAAATAGTATGGTGCGGACTACGAAAAGGGCGTTCGGACATAAGCGAAGTGTTTCCACTTAATTTTCCGGCAACAGAATGAATTTTTGTGGTTTCGAGTGCTTCGTGCAACGAAAAAGGGGGCAATATGGTAGGTATACATTTAGCCATCATTGATTTTCCTGCTCCGGGAGGACCAACCATTATAATATTATGCCCTCCACTAGCAGCAACTTCTAATGCTCTTTTTACAGATTCCTGCCCCTTTACATCGGCAAAATCAACTAAAAAATGGTCTGTATTTGAGAAAAATTCTTCTCGCGTATTTACTATAGTAGGTTCAAGGGCTAGGTCTCCATTAAAAAAATCGACTACTTGCTGTATGTTTTCTACCCCATAAATTTCTAAATCGTCGACCACTGCGGCTTCTCTACTATTTTCTTTTGGCAAAATAAACCCTTTAAAGCCTTCTTTTCTAGCCTTTATTGCTATTGGCAAAACACCCTTTATCGGTTTTAAACTACCATCCAACGAAAGCTCTCCCATAATAACGTATTTATCGATTTCATCGGCTTTTATGGTAGCATTTGCGCCCATTATTCCAATGGCCAAAGGCAAATCGTAAGCAGAACCTTCTTTGCGTATATCGGCAGGAGCCATATTAATTACAACCTGCATACGAGGAATTTTTAGATTGTTGTGCTGTAAAGCTGAAATTATTCGCTTATGACTTTCTTTTACAGCATTATCAGGCAAACCAACCAAAAAAAATTGAATGCCCTGAGATACATTTACCTCAATCGTTACAATAGTAGCATCAATACCATGAACGGCAGCACCGTATGTTTTTACCAACATTTTTATAAATTTTAATTGAACAATAACTAATTTGAATCTGTTTCAAAAGAAAAATAATAAACGCTTACAAATATACAACAATATTATATTTAATAGTTTCTGCAAACAGAAAAATGCTTGTTTTGTTTTTTTTAAGGTAAAATGATAAAAAATCAAAATAAATATTAATTTTGTTCCTATTATAATACCAACCAACTATACACTCAATAATACACTTAAATTATGCGAAAACTTATACTCCTAACCCTTACATTTGTTGCACTTCAATTAGTACATAGTGCAGATAAATATACACTTTTACAAAACGGACAAGAAGCGCCTAACTTTACTTTTCAAAAAGATACCACTACAATGAATTTTTTCGATTATAAAGGAAAAGTTGTTTTGGTAAACTTTTTTGCTACTTGGTGCCCTCCTTGTAAAAAGGAATTACCTTTAATAAAATCCGATATTTGGGATAAACACAAAAACAATTCTGACTTTGAATTAATGATTGTAGGTAGAGAGCATTCTCCGGCTCAACTTCGAAAATTTAAAGCAGAAAGAGGTTATGATTTTTCTTTCTACGCAGATAAGAACAAAAAGATTTTTGAATCATTTGCCAAAGACATTATTCCAAGAAGTTATGTAATTGACAAAAACGGAATAATTGTTTACCAAGCGCTAGGTTTTAACGAAGAAGAATTTAAAAAAATGGTAATGGTGGTAGACAGCCTTTTAGCAAAATAACCTTACACTCTATAATCCCTATTATTTTTTATACCATAACTTTGGTACATAAATACCAACACAATGGCATTTTAAAATTACGACTAGGCTCGTAATTTTGTTCTATTATTAATTTGAAAAAACAAGCACATGGACAATACAAAATTTAAATTTGAAACCCTTCAACTGCACGCCGGACAAGAAGTGGAAAAAGCAACCCATTCGCGAGCAGTGCCTATTTACCAAACCAGCTCTTATGTATTTGAAGATGCAAAAGATGGAGCAGACTTGTTTGCTTTACGTAAATTTGGTAATATTTATACCCGCTTGCAAAACCCAACTACAGATGTATTTGAAAAACGAATTGCTGCATTGGAAGGTGGTGTAAATGCATTAGCCACTTCATCAGGTATTTCGGCTCAATTTATTGCCCTCAATAATATTATTCAGGCAGGAGATAATTTTGTTTCGACCAACCATATTTATGGAGGTACATACAATCAGTTTAAAAACCAATTTAAACGATTAGGAGTAGATGTTCGTTTTACTAAAAACGATCATCCTGAAGAATTTGAAGCGCTAATCGACTCAAATACAAAAGCTCTGTATATCGAAACCATAGGTAATCCTGATTTAAATGTGCCCGATTTTGATGCCATCGCTGCTGTTGCCAAAAAACACGATATCCCTCTGATAGTAGATAATACCTTTGGAGCGGGAGGTTTTTTGTTTCGACCACTGGAACATGGAGCCAGCATAGTAGTAGAATCGGCAACCAAATGGATTGGTGGTCATGGCACTTCGTTAGGAGGAGTAATTGTTGATAGTGGAAAATTTAATTGGGGCAACGGAAAATTCCCTGCTTTCTCTGAACCTTCAGATAGCTACCATGGCTTAGTTTTTTGGGACGTATTTGGTTCAAATGGACCTTTTGGCAATATCGCATTTAACACAAGAGCTCGAGTAGAAGGACTACGTGATTGGGGTAATGTAATCAGTCCATTTAATTCGTTCCTATTGTTACAAGGATTAGAAACTCTTTCTCTACGGGTTGAACGACACGTTGAAAACTCACAAGCTTTAGCCGAATGGCTGGAAAAACACCCCAAAGTGGAATACGTAAACTACCCGGGTTTAAAAAACAGCCCGTACCACGAAATTGCAAAAAAATATTTCAAAAAAGGCTTTGGCGGAGTGTTAACTTTTAAAGTGAAGGGAACCCCCGAAAATGCCAACCAAATAATAGATAATCTAAAACTAATAAGCCATTTAGCAAATGTAGGCGATGCAAAATCACTCATCATTCATCCTGCAGCAACTACTCACGAACAACTTTCTGCGGAAGAGCAAAAAGCCTCCGGAGTTGTACCCGGACTGCTTCGAGTATCAGTAGGTATTGAAAATATAGATGATATTATTGCCGATTTCGAACAAGCATTTAATGCTATTTAACAACTACCCGTTTTAACTTTAAGATATAGTTGTTCTATCCAGAATGTTAAAAAGCCCTCCTAACAGAGGGCTTTTTAACATTTATATCCCTGCTTAAAAACATAAATTGACTATTGATAAATTTCTTAATAAACATTAAATTTATAGCTTAATTATGTTTTCTATTGTTAGAGAAAAACATATTGTTGCCTTTTCAATCATCACTAAATAATACCAACCTACTAAATAACTGCAGCTATGAAAAAGCTAAATCTCCTATTAATCGTTTTTTCTTTGAGCTTTACTATACAAGCTCAAACTCCGGGGGTAATTGTTAAAGATGCCGGAACAGGAGCCGCCATACTCGACCCCGATGGAGATGGATACGTATCACAAAAAACAAATGGTACACAAATTGGATTTACCAATCCTCCAAATAGCGATGTTTTGCAAAGTGAAATTCCGTATATACCAATTGTAACGTACGACCCAATAGACGATTTGGAACAAGGACGTGCGTGCTTTTTTAGCGAATTGGTTGGAGACGAAAGCCCCGCTCAATATGCAGCTATGATGTATTGGGATGCAGCAAATGCAGCAATGCTTTACCGCATTAGAATATGTGCATATATTGAAAATTCAAAAGGCTATTCCATTTTAATTGATACCGATCAAAAATTTGGTTTTACGGGCTCAAATGCCGACCCAAATGCTTTACCGGGAAATCCAGGATTTGAAATCGAATTAAGCATGATGACCAATCATGGTGTAGCAATTTACGATGTTGATGGCACTTTATCTCCTAAATTAATTGATTTAAAACCATATAGTAATTACTGCCAAAAATCTGTTGCTATTAGTACTTATTGTAACGACCCCGATTACTTTATCGATTTTTACCTCCCTATTGCTGATTTATCGTACTTTGGGGTTAACCAAAATACTCCTATGCGTTTTGCCATTATTACCAACATGAATCCCGACCCTGTTATTGGCAGCAATTCATTATCTGATGTAGGTGGCGACTGTGCCGGAAATAGTATTGACGCTAAAATGATTTGTGTCATTGAAAGTCAAACCCCTACTCCTCCAACCGCTATTAACGAAGGTATTGAAGAACGATCCATTTGTCCTCCAATCAATGCAGTATATGAATCAACTACTGATATTACTGGTACAACTGTAGAAGCAGACGGAACTAGCATCCAAGTTTTTGTGTATGAGAGTGACGGAATTACATTGTTAGGTACTGGAACAACAACTTCGAGTGCTGGCACTTGGTCTGTAAGCGTTTCGGCAATTAACCCATCGGTAGCATTAACAGCCGGACAAATTATAAAAGCAACAGCAACAGCTCCTGGTAAGGGCACTTCATCCGACGATTGCGATGAAGAAGTGGTTGATAATTGCATTTCATACACCACTCCACCACTTGACGAAGAAATTGACATTATTGGTGGAGATAAAGGATATGAAGTAACCATAAACCGCCCCGCAGGCACAAAAATATATTTGTACAACTCCGACGGAACACTATTTGATGTAGGCTTATTAAAAGCAGGGTCTCAAAACCCTATTACAACAACAACTCAACCTGCTACTGTAAAATTCGAATGCCAAACAGGGCAATGTTTTGAAAGAGCTGCCGGTTCAAGCGTTTATCGTTTTAAATTTGAAGAGCCGGGTTTATGCGAATCGTATGAATACTTATCGTGCGACTACACCACTGGCGCTAGTGCCATTCCAACAATTAGCACCACTCCTATTACCGAAAATACTACCTTAATTTCGGGCACAGGAAACAGTGCAAATGCTGAAATCATGCTCTATATAAATGGAGTTTTAGAAGATGCTCAAACAGTAATAGGCACAGGACCATACAATTTCTCGTTTACTGTTTCAAACTTATCAATTGGCGATACCATTAAAATAATCCAAATTGAAACTGAAAAATGTTACTCTAGTCCGGCTATTATTCCCGTTACTCGTCAAGCATATTATCCAAACATACAAACCCCCGATTGTAATGCGATTTATCCAATTACCACTATAAGCGGAACATCGGTAGAAAACCTAGGTACAATAATTACGGCATACAAACTTAACCCTACAAGAACTACTTTAGGAACAAGCATTGTACAAGCTGATGGCACATGGTCTCTAGCCGGATTATCTCTAAACGCCGGCGACCAAATTACTGCTGCCGTTACTTCCGGAACAAATTTGACTCCAAGCATAGATGGAGATACAATTACCTTTACCAACCAAACAGATATTTCCGCTTATACTATAACAATTAATGCGGTTACCGAAGCACAAACTTCTGTTAGTGGAACTATTTCAGGAGGATCTTATCCAATTACATTAAATCTATACGCCGATAGCACTGCGCTAATTGGTTCTTCAACAGTAAATGCTGCAGGCAACTGGACTGTTTCAGGAATTCCTTCATACGATATAGCCACCGGTTCTACATTAAGCATTGCAATTACTGAGGTTGGCGAATGCGAAAGCATACAAAGTGCTACCGAAATAATTGTACAATGTAATTATCCGGATGCTGTTTCTATCAGTTCAAGTGCCAGTTATTTTTGCGATGGAGCATACGGATATATTACCGTACACAACTCTCAACTTGGCGTTTATTACGAACCTGTTTTAGCAACCGATAGTAGTACTTTTGGTTATGGAAAAATGGGTAACGGAGGAGATTTATTACTTACTACCTACCAAATAACCGACACTGTAAACGTAAGCGTAAAAGGGGCTAAGTTACCAATTGGGCTTTGTACAAACTTTGTGGCAAACAACATTGTGTTTACTCCCGGTTTACGACCCGTTCCTCCTCTTGCAGCAACTATTCAATACTTTTGTTCAACAGGCACATTAGCCGACATGGTTGTAAATGTACCTGCCGGAACCAGTATTAAATGGTATAATGCTTCAACCGGTGGAGCCGAATTACCTACCTCAAATTCTTTAATTGATGGCGTTAGCTATTATGTAGAAGCAATTTGCGACACCAATTATTGCACCAGTACCATCAGAACAATGGTTACTGCAGAAAATGGTAATCCATTGCCTCCACAAGCAAATGCTACACAAACCACTTGTTATGAATCAACTTTAGAAGACATCAACGCCAACCCTACGGGACCCGGTACCATGGTTTGGTATAGTACCGCATCCGGAGGAACACCACTTCCTATTGATACGCCTCTTGAAACAGGATCAACCTATTATGTAGAAACCGTAAACGGAACTTGTACCAGCACAACAAGAACCGCTGTTACCATTACTCTTGGCATGGTAACAGACACTACCCGATGGACAGGAGCAGTAAGCAATGAATGGACAGACGATGCCAACTGGACCGACCAACATCCTACTGTTTGCACCCATGTGGTAATACCAGACCCTGGCAACGGAATTTTATATCCTATAATTTCAGGTCCTGCTGCTTGTAAATCAATCACGTTCGAACCCGGAGGAGGAGTGCTTGGTTTGCAACACCTTACCTACGAAAGAGCGTACGTTCAATTGCTAACAAAACGAGAAATATGGTATACAATCACGGCTCCTTTAAAAGAAATGTATTCGGGTGATTATTTCTACAATGGTTCTCCTGAGAGCTTAATGAAACTATTTAATACTCCTAGTCCTGATGCCATTGGCCCTAACATTACCTACACAGGGACTTTTACCCGTTCATTTATAAGCTTAGGTGTACCACTTGTTCCGGGCTTAGCCTACGCATACAATGTAAGTCCTAAAACATGGAATTATCCCAACGGATTTTATTTAGCCTACACCGATCAGTTCGTTTCGTTTCCAAGAACCAAAGCCGATGGTTCATTGGTAACAGACTATGTACCTTATAGTGGTTTTAGCGGTATACCGTACGAATTTATGAAAACAACGGTAACAAAAGATCCTTATTTAGCCTACAGATTTGCTATGGAAGACGTAAATAACGTATTGCAAGATGTAAAAGTACCAATTCAACCGGGATTAAATTTTATTGGAAACCCAATGATGTGTCATTTAGATTTTAATGCTTTGTATGCTACCAATTCAAGTATCATTGCAAATAAAGTTAAATTTTGGAATGGCAGCACATTTACAACCTATATGGGAGGTAGCGGTATTTCATCGAGCTTAGACTTAACAAGCACCAGTATTGCACCTATGCAAGCATTTTTTGTAGAAGGTCTAACTACAGACTCTATGCTCATTGATTTAGATTCGCATTTCATTATCGATTACACGGCCAAATTAAGAAAAGCAAAAACCAATTCCAATGTGCTTCATATACAAACAAACAACGGAATAAAGGAAAGTTCTACTGCCGTCGCTTTAAGCACAGATGCTTCAAATAAATATGGAGATGACGACGCATTTAAACTATTCTCTCAATATACAGATGTGCCTGAAGTATATACTTTAGCCGAAGAAATGGCTTTAGATATCAATCAATTTGACGAACTTCCTTACACTACACCTATAGGGTTAAAATCTACAACAAAAGGAAAAGTCACCTTTACTTTTGTTGGCGCCGAAAGTTTTAAAGGCATTAATGTTACGCTTATGAATACCTTAACTGGAGAACAACAAAATTTAAAAACAAACAGCCAATACGAACTGGAATATGATGGAACAAATACAGATGGGTACCTATTTGTAGACTTTAGAAATCCTAAATCAAAACAAAACATAGAAGATAATGAAAGTTGTGAAGGATTTCGATGCATACAAGTGTATCAAAAATCTAAAAACCAAATTGGCATAATCAGTCCGGAAAGTGATAAAATTAAAAACATTTCTGTTTGGGAACAAAGCGGATATTTGCTCTACAGCAAGTACAACATTAACAAATCAATGATTGACGTAAACATACATGCTGCAAATCAAACCTGCGTTGTTAGGGTTGCTACACAAAACAATAATTATGTAGTTAAATTAATTATGAAACAATAAATTTACAAACAGATATAAGCTTCGATAATTTTAACATTTCAATCTGTTTTAAAACATTTGAATTTTAACCCAATTGTCGTTAAAAAATATTAATTTTATTGCGATTAGTATTTTGTATAAATTTTATTTATTCGAATTAATTTTTTTGATATTCAATGCACTTATTTATGAAACCTTTACTAACACATATTCCATTGTACCTTAAAAGCATAGCTTTTAGTTGTATTTTATTAACAGGAAGTTTTGTGTCTGCTCAAACAGCTATGTATGGCGATACTATTTTTTGGGAAAATTTTGGTAACGGAACAGGAAGAACGGATATTTCAGGTTTAGGAAAGATTAATGGCTTATATAAATACGAAGGTGCTATTAATTACGTTTATGCACTCGATTCAGCTAAATTAAATTTGTTCAAGCTAGCAAATGCAAGTAAAACATACATTACCGCAACACCAACTTGGCACGATGCGCCAATAGTAAGCTCTTCGCCACAATATGCAATTAAACCAACTTCAACCACACCGGAATGGACTAGTGAATACTATAAAATAACATCTTGGAGAAACCGAACATTTAGCACCTTAATATCAGGGTATACAAAAGATGTTCCTGCATGGAACGATACATACTATTCATATGCAACAGGATACGAAACACAAATACCTTCTGCTTGGATTTTAGTTAATGGAGAATGGAAGTTTGGGTTTTATTATATTACTTACGAAAATACTACTCGATGTACAGTACCTGACGATGGGCACTATGCTATTATAAATAATTTAGATGTATTTGACTGTTCCGGAGATGTTTCTTGGCTTTTAGAAGATGTAAGAGACCATACCGGATTTATTAACGACACGCTATCTCCTATTAATGCTGTTCCTATTGGGGCAGATAATCAACGTGTTGCAACCGGCGATGATGGAAGAATGCTTTTTGTTAACTGCGCTGCCGTTTCGGGAGTAACCGGCCCTGTTTACAAAAGATTAGTTCCCGAACTTTGTAGAGACGCTTTTTTTGAATTTTCTGCATGGTACGCTTCTGTGCATTACACCACGAATAACACCCAATTTAGAATCGAATTTTGGAGTGCCGACCCCGGCAATGACCCAAGTTTAGGATCGCTAGACTCTAATTATGAAGGGCTAGTTATTCCGGAAGCAAACAATGCAAAACTTTTTAAAGTAGGAACAACTACTCCACTTGGAACTGCTGCCGATTTACAAAAATGGTTTCAAGTAAAAGAAACCTTTAAACTAACCGAACAAGATTATGTATGGGTAGTGTTTAGAAACTTCGGACAAGGAGGTACCGGAAATGATATTGTCATCGATGATTTAGTGTTTAAACCATATGCTCCTTTTAATTTAACTGTTCAACTATCTGCCTCTAGTTTACAAACAGCTTGTGTTGACGGATTAGTTACCATGTTGTCTTATTTTCCACCGCCTGCTCTAATGCCGGGATATATAGACATTTCTGAATATGGATTTTATTTTGAAGGAAGAAGAAACGGATTGTGGTACAGAATTGGTAACCCTGTTCCACTTCAAACCCAATCATCTTCCATTCCATTAGAACTAACCTTACCTTTAGCAGAGTATAACTTATACGATATGTTTAGAGTAGCTGTAGCTACTAAACCTTCAGGATTTGGGGGTAAGTGTGTTACGTTTACCAGATTTCCAACACCGGCTGAACCTATACCAAATTCACCAAGATTTGTTATTTCCGGAGCAGATATTTGCGACGACCAAGATCCGGCTACCAATCAAGAAGGCACATTTGTTATTAAAAATACAAATCAAAACACTTGCGACGGATGGCACATTAAAGTACGAATGCCTGATGGATCTTTACAAACATTTATGCCCGAAACAAAAAGTACTTGTCCTTAGTTAACAAACTGTACTTTTTACACCATATAATAACCCTGTTTTGTTTTTAATGCCATGAAAAAGTTCTATACATATATTATCAATTTATGTTTGTTTAATCTACTTATTTTAGGACAAACAACTATAACGGCTCAAACTACTTGTAATCCAGATGGTTTTGAAGACGGAACAATAGTAGACTGGCAAGGAAATACAACCAGTGAAACTCCATCAATAAATAGTACTACTGTTAGAACCGGGAGTTATTCATTAGCGCTTACCACTACATCTACATTTACAAATAGAAATTGGTATTCTCATTATCCGTATGGAGCTTCAACAATAGACACTTGTGTTCATTTTATTTATTGGGCCAAAGCTGCTTCAACACCTACCTCTGTAAATGCATCCTTACGATATGATAATGATACGCCCCCAGTAGGAGCCGGAAGTATTGTTGGAGGTACTGCAGTTGCGCTTAATACCACATCATGGGTTTGTGTAAAATTTGCTTCCGGTTACGAAGATGATAGATGGTACTTTCCAGCACCAAGAAAAACAACAAATGGAGCCCGCACATTTTATATAGATGATTTAATTATCTACACCTCATCCAGTTCAACAACAGATATTACTTCTCCAAGTGCTGCAAGTAGTGCTTCAGGAAATAACGTAAGCGGATTATCATGGACCAATGGTACAGATAGTGGTACCGGCAGTACAAATATTCAAAACACCTTAATTTTTAGGCGTATTGCCGGAGCTGTTGGCACCGGCGGATTAACATTAAACAACCAAGCGATCTATTCATTAATAATTACTAATGGACCAACATCTGTTGGCAACTGGACTTTAATTACAGACACCATTGCAGCAGCATCAACCAGTTATTCAGAAGGAAGTTTTACTGTTGGCGAAGAATATGCAATTGTTCATAGAGATTTAGCATATAATTATTCTACTCCCACTTACGTAGAAATACAAGCATCTACTTTAGCCGGTTTAACGACAGAAGCAGCATCAACCATTACTTTAAATTCGGCTTTAGGAAATGGAACAATCACTTATTTAGGAAACGGAATAACTACAAGTGGAGTGTGTTGGAACGAAACAGGGAACCCTGACATTTCAGACTCCTATACTACAGACGGGCCTTCTGTTTTAGGTGCTTTTAGCAGTGGTATTTCAGGTCTTACCCCAAACACAGAGTATCACGTACGTGCTTATGCAACTACGTTAGCAGGAACCAGTTATGGTAACGATGTATCATTTGTTACACTCCCAAATCCACCAACAGTTGGCAGTGCAACCGATACTACATCTACTGGTTTTTTAGCTCATTGGTCGGCACCAACAGCAATGGGAACAGCTCCTTACACCTATCATTTGCAAGTAAGCAAAACATCGGGCGATTATACCCTTTTAGCAGCAGATATCAGCAACATAGCCTCAACAGATTTATCCAGAATTGTAAGCGGTTTAGATCCTACCACAGATTATTATTACCGTGTTAGAGCAGAAAACGAATCGGGAGAAAGCGACTGGTCTGCCGAGAGCGTTAAAATAAAAACTCTTACACAAAGTTCGCTCACAGTAAACTGTTCTCCTTTAGGGAGTGGAAGCGTTACTGTTAACGACACAATTCCAATGACAGATGGCGTACCGGTAAACTTTACAACCGGAGAATCAGTAACCTTAAAAGCTACTCCTGCTTCAGGATATGGTTTTGTAAGATGGGTATACGGCTTACAAAGAAATAACGATAACCCTTTTAACATATCCGTTTCAGAAAACAAAACAGTTACTGCCTTATTTGGACCTGTTGATTGTACCGACTATAATCTAGAAGATGTGCTTTCCACAGAACTTTCAGAAAGTGACTACGTAACAGCTTCATTTACATCAGGAAGTAAAACATGGGATGCTATTGATGGACGATTAAACACATCCATAGCTTATGCCCATTCAACACCACAAAGCATACGGTTGTTTTACGCAACAGGAGCTGTAATTACACCAGTTGCGATTAAACCAACCAAATTAAGTTTTTGGGCAATGATGTACAATACCAGTTATAGCTCAACTGTAAAAGTATATGCTTCTGTAGATGGAGGAGTTACCTATGGAGCCACCCCTATTTATACGGGAGCTGTTGCAGGCTTAACTTGGCAACAAATTACTATTGACTCCATTTTTACTTCTACTAATGTTCGTTTTAAAATACTTAATTCAGGAGGCACAAGCACTAGCTATAATATTATGATTGATGATATTCAAATCTGCGAAAGTCCTGATGGTATTCCTCCATCACTTACATTTACTCCGACAAATGCTCAAACAGGCGTAGCTTTGGCCTCCAATTTAACCATTACTTCGGATGAACGATTATTTAGGTATATTCCGTTAACAGGTTCGTTCTCAGAATTACAAGTGGGAGATCCTGCATTTGGCAATGCTGATACCTTAGCTACATTTTTAACTCTAAAAAGAATAAGTGATGATGTCAGTATTCCTTTTACTGCCGATATAGACGCCAGTGGAAAAATAATTACAATTAATCCTGACGATGATTTTGAATATTATACTGCGTACAAATTGAGTATTACAAATATTGCCGATTCATGTCAAAATATCCTTTCCAGCACACAATATACTCAATTTACAAGTACTATTCCTCCTTCTCCGATAATCAGTATAAAAGAAGTACTTTCAAATAAAAATATTGCAAATGGAGGAACTTTTAATGTAGGTACTTTTTACAACAACACTACTATTACTAAAACTTTTAGACTCTCCAATATTGGGGTCGATCCATTGAATATCTCCTCGTGTACCTTATCAGGAGGAGGACATTTTAATATTGTACTTGACCCTGCCGCTTCTGTTATAGAAAACGGCTCAACTGATTTTATGGTTTCATTTACTTCGGGCACCACAAAAGGTGTATTTAGAGACACCCTAACAATAATTAGCAATGACATTGTAAATGCTACTTATATTATATATTTAACCGGAATGACTGCCGATTTTGTATTGCCTTACACTTACGAATCGGGTTGCACAAATCCGGTAATGACAGCGTCTGAAATGACTCACGACTACACATCACTTTCTGATATTCCGAGTAAAATTACTAGAAAAAATGGACTTCCTTTAAGTGACGCTAATTTCTACGAATCATATACTGTTTTTCAAGGTGAAGGAAATTGTATGCCAAGCGGAAGCTCTGTTATAAAAGTTGGTAGAGATACAAGCGGGTTACAACTTTTATTGCCTAATTGTGGAGAAGTTACCGTTAAATGGTGCTCAAATGGATATAGAAAGATTAAAATCTCGGATTCTAACGACAATTTATACGAACTGTCTCCCAGCTATTTACCTAGCAATATTTGTTATACCACACACACCGTTGTAAACGACCCAAATCCAGTAACTCTAAACATCGAATTAATTGGTAACGACTCTGCTCTTTTAACAACCGTTTATTATTTACAAATAACTCCTTATAACCCATCTATTTTAAGTAGTGGTAGAAATATAACCGAATTTACTACCGGATTAAATGGCGAAAAAGTTCGAATTTATGACGATGTAATATTAATTTCAGTACCTGATTCTATTGATCTTTCATCCATAACTCCTACTTCAATAACAACATCTCCATTTGCCACCGTAGCTCCTTTGGCAGGGGTAACTCAAGATTTTAGTTCGGGAGCACAAACGTATACCGTTACAGCCCAAGACGGTCAAACTAAAAATTATTCTGTTCGAATTGAACACGGCATAAACTATGGTGGACTATTATATAAAGACTCTATTTCAATTACATTACCTATGGATAGTACCGACAAAACTATCGAATTAATAGAAGTAACAAACTCCTCTTGCGAAGTTCCTATTTCAGGAAACGGAAGTGAATACACCATCTTTTTCTTGGATGCAACCGACAAACCTCTTACCGGATATAATATTGTAGGGCCATCAAAAATATGTATCGGAACTATTGCCGAATATAGAATAAGCAATCCTGTAGAAACAAATAATCCTATTTACAATTGGAGTATTGGAGGAACTGCCAAAGATTTATTTACCATCATTGGAGATACCATTTCGGATGTATTAAGACTACAAGCTCCTAATGAAATGGTAGAAGGAACTATCGATTTCTCCATTGTGGTTGAATTTGACCCTAGTCAATGTGTCTTTTTACGAGGAGAAGATGATATTTCGGTTGGTGTTACCGACCAATCGCCGGAACCTATTACAGGCATAACATCGGGTTGTGCTTACAACGGGCTTTTAGAAGTTACAGCAATAGGTTCAACCGATGCCACCAGTTACAACTGGGAGTTTAATCCTTTTACAACCGTTGTTTCGCAAGATGATAATTCTATCGTTTTAAATGTAGGTAGTGATAATAATGACATTACTGCTCAAATTAACACGCAAAACGGTTGCGGAATTACTATCAACGAAAACGAATACGATATTCCTTATGCTAAAGAATGGACAAAATGGAATGGAAGTAGCGACAACGATTGGGATAGAAACTCTAACTGGTCCGACAGAGTTCCTAAAGCTTGTACGGATGTTGTAATTCCCGACGTAGGAGCAGGTGTTGCTTATCCTATTATTGGTGACAGCGGAGAATGCCACTACATTACTTTTGAACCGGGAGGTGCAGTTTTAGGTCTACACAAACTTGAATATGTACGTGCGTACATTCAATTGGAAACACAAAGAGAAAAATGGTATACATTAACAGCACCATTAAAAAATATGTATTCTGCAGATTATGCCTATCAAGGTATGCCGGTTACAAAAATGCGTCTTTTCGACAATATTAACCCTGATTCACTTTCATTAGGAGGAGTAATGAATACAGGAACATGGACAAGAGCTTTTTCAAATGGAGAAGTAAACCTTACACCCGGAATGGGATTTGTCTTTTACCTAGAACCTAAAACATATAATTTTCCTAATCCTATTACTTATGAATATGATAATAAAATACATTATTTCCCAAGAGAAAATACGCCTGATAATTTAATGATTTTACAATACAACTTTAGTACTTATTCAGGCAGATTACTTACCGATTACACTATTAATCTTCCAAGAAATAGTGCTATAGCATACCGATTTGCTATGGAAGACAACAACAACCAATTAGTGGACAAAAAAGTGCGCATCGAGCCCGGATTGAATTTAATAGGAAATCCGTTAATGACACATATGGATTTTAACGAATTTTACGCTACAAACGCAACTAAAATCTCCAATAAGGTAAAATTTTGGAATGGAACTACTTTTACAACTTACATGAGTGGAGACGACATAAAATCGAGCATGGACTTAAGCTATACAAGTATTCCTCCAATGCAAGCATTTTTTGTGGAGGGATTAAATACACTTGCAGAATTTGATTCGATAAGCTTTGATCTAGATCAACATTTTGTAGCCGATTTAACAACAAAACTAAGAGGTGCTAGCGTTTCTCCAAACACACTTTATATTGAAACTAATAATGGCACAAAAAAGAGCTCAACGGTTATTACAATGCGCGAAAATACGTCCAACTCATTTGGAGATGATGATGCCTTTAAATTATTCACACAATACACAACCGTACCCGAAGTATATACAACTGCCGATGAGATTCCATTAGATATTAATCAATTTAGCACCTTGCCATACATAGTTCCTGTTGGAATAAACACCACTAGCATTGGAAATATTACCTTAACATTTACCGGTGCCGAAAGTTTTAACAATATAGAAGTTAACCTTTTAAATACTAGAACGGGAGAACAACAAAATTTAAAAGAAAATCCTATTTATCAACTTAATTATGATGGTTCAAATCCTAATGGTTATCTATTTATCGAATTTAAAAACGCAAACACAACTACATCAACTACAAACCCCATTGAAGTATGTAATAAATGTATTCAAGTGTACCAAAAAGACAGTAAAACAATAGGAGTTTTAAGCCCTACAACAGATAAAATTGATAATATTACAGTTTGGGAACAATCGGGTAAAATGCTTTATAACAAAACCCATATTAACAACAACATACATGATATTACTGTTGCGCCACACCAAGCTTGTGTAGTTAGAGTTGCAACACAAAGTTCTACTTATGTAGTAAAATTATTAATGAAATAAAAATGTTTTATCCATCCATATCCAAAAAAGAGAGTGTCAAATAAATGAACACTCTCTTTTTTATTTTAATAAGCAAACAGTAGTAGTAAATTTTTAACTTTGCAAAAAAACATTATGTGGCAACTTATTATTGGTAGTTTTACCTTAAGCATACTACATGCGCTTATTCCTAACCACTGGATTCCGCTTATCGCAATTTCAAAAGCAGAAAGATGGAAAATTGGCGAAACAATGTTAGCAACATTTATTACCGCTTTTTTTCATCTTTTAAGTACCATTCTGATTGGCATATTGGTTGGCTTGGTTGGCATACGTATATTCGAAAAATACGAGCATTTTTCGCACATTATTGCTCCTATTGTATTAATTACATTGGGAATTATTTATTTAATCATAGATATCACTAAAAAAAACAAGCATAACCATCACGATATCGACTTAGCTGCTAAAAAATCAAAAACCGCTATCATTACTTCGCTTGCTATAGGCATGTTTTTTTCTCCCTGCATTGAGTTAGAAGCGTATTATTTTCAAGCTGCTAATTTTGGCATGCCGGGTATATTTATTGTTTCGGTAATATATATGGCAGTAACATTAACCTGTATAATGGGGCTTGTTTATTTGGGAGTATTAGGTCTCAATAAATTTAACTCTCATTTTTTAGAACATCATTCCAAGAGTATTACCGGAGGGGTTTTGGTTATTTTAGGAATTATGTCCTTTTTTATGAAACATCATCATTAATCAACTATTCATGAAACGAATTCTTATTACCGGAGGTAACAAAGGCATCGGTCTTGAAACGACCAAAATTCTTTCGCAAAAAGGGTATCAAATTATTGTTGTAGCACGCCAAAACATTAACCTCGAAGAAATAAAAAACTGCGAATTCATCAAGTACGATTTACGCAATATTACCGATATTTCTGCTTTAGTTGAAAAAATCGGAGTGATTGATGTGCTAATCAATAATTCGGGTATCATGAATACCTGTCCGTATAACAATTACTCCCAACAAGAAAAAGAGGATTTAATGAAGGTAAACCTCGATGCTCCTATAGAACTTATTACCTGCATATCCAAACAAATGATTCCCCGTAAAGAAGGACGCATCGTTAACGTAGCTTCTGTAGCCGGACAAATTGGGCATCCTGATGTTTGGTATGCTGTTTCAAAAGCGGGACTTATCAATGCCACAAAAAGCTTTGCCAAATTATTAGGTTCCCATGGCATAGTAATTAACGCCATTGCTCCGGGTCCGGTGGAAACAGATATGCTGGCAACCATTCCCGAAACACGGAAAGAAGCCGTATTGGCAAGTGTATATTCCGGTCGTTTTGCAACCGCCCAAGAAGTTGCAAAAACCATAGTTTGGCTTGCAACAGAGAGTCCGAAATACATTAACGGCACTTGCATCGACATTAATAATGGAAGTTTTCCAAGATAAAGAATTTATCTGTACTTAAAGTGTAACTTAAAGCATCCCCAATTGAGCCAACACATTCCTAGATAATTCTCCTATTTTTGTATTTATCTCCAGATCTTTCGTATTCCCTTCCCTGCCTTTTGGATAATTCTACGGATCTTTCTTAGACCTCAACAGGAATTTCGGATCTTTATCCAGAACTTTTGTATCTCAATACGGAAGTTTCGCTTCTCTATACAAAAGGCCTGTATCCTTGTACGGAAATTTGGGAGGCCTTTACCAAAGTTTCGTATACATCTACAAAAAGTTCGTATTACTCTCAGAAAGTTTCGGAGAGCCCCCTGAAACTTTCTGAGAGTTATCTAAATGTTCTGCATAACTCTAACAAAATAGGCAGTTCAAAAACGAACTGCCTATTTTATTATCTATAACTTACAAATACTTTTTTAATACAGCTTCTTTTTGCTGTGGTATAGCTTTAAGCTCTGTTTCTAATGCTAAGATGCGGTTTTCTAGCTTTTCAATTTCGGAAACAATTTTTTGTTGCTCAAAAAGTGGCGGAACATTAATCTTAATCCCTTGAATTCTATCTATCGAGGCTCTTTTAGTTCTAGAAAATTCAAATGCTTTACCTTCTTTTTCTAAAACAAAAGCTAAATATTTTTCATTAATAGAATTATCTTTTACTCTCAATACACCGCAATGGTCTGTTGGGTAAAACGGATAATCTTTCGGAATATAATTTACCATCCAATCGCCATCAATTCCCCATAAAACAGACGGTTTGCTAAAATCTTTAATTAATAATTTATCAATATTTCCAAAAGGCACAATGACATTAGCACTGTAAACAGGAATTTCACCATTTGCAAAAAACTCATTTTTTAGAACTCTTTTCCCAATCGAAACTTCAAAAACATTTTCATCGCTTAACCGAATTATTTTATCAGCCTTTGATTCTGCTTGATTAAATAAGTTTAAGATTTTTTCTTTACATCTTTCACCTTCTTCTTTTGCTTTCTTTTCATTTACATCTAAAACTTCAATTTCTGATACTATTCTTTGTTGAATGGCTAAAGATGGAAGCGGAATTTTAATTTTCGACAAATCATCACTATAAACATGCGGTTGAGCTTGTCCTCTTTGCAAACCATAAATTTCACTTTGTATTGACTTTAAAAATAAATAAATTAATTTCGTTGAGATTTTACTTTCATTATTAGATATTATGGTATTACAATCAGAAGCAAAAATGGGTATTTCAAAAAAATTAATAAAACCAGCATACGCACCTGATGCACTTACTGTAATTACATTTTTTTCTCTGTTAGATTCATTGTGATAATAGGCAGGTTCTTGACCTCCCGCAATTACAGGAATTTTTCCTTCTTCTGTTCCTTCTTTAGTTATAGTTGTCCCTTTTTTAATTTCTGCTATTTCTGAAAGCAAAACCAAATTTTCCGTATTCCAGATTTTTTCAAACCGAACTTTACTCTTAATTGCAAGAGAAATATCTTTTTTAAATTCAGCACGATCAAAAGTTAACATATCCAATAAATCAACATAAGAAATATTTTCTTTTAAATTTTCGGCTATTTCTAAATTAGTTTTACCCTCAAAAGCCTTGTAAATATAACTGCTTGCTTTTGTAATATCATTATGATCATTAATATTATAAAGCTGAGTACATTGATCAATAGTTTTTCCAGCTAATACAGAGTGCATACCTTCACTCCCTCTTCTATCTGAGAAAGTAAAACCTAGGAATTGTTTTTCTTCATCTTTTTCACCACTTTTCACTAAAACAATATCTTTTTGTGGGTAAGCGAGAATGAAATGTAATAGTTTATCTTTTTCAATTTCAATCAATTTATCCCAAAATTCATTTTCATTTTTGGGTTTTATTTTTTTACGGTATTCTTTATAAATTTCATGGCTTTGTATCGCATTGCTTGGCTCTTTTTTTAATAAAGAAACATAATCTTCAAACGAAATACTTTCCCAAACATTGCTTACATATTTAGATACGGGTTTCTCAATTTGATTAATGGTGTTATCAATATATTCTATACAAAATTTATTCACATAATCTTTAAATTTGATACACTCTTGATTATTCTTTCTTTTTATAAATAGAACAATTGTTTTAGTTGGAGTAGCCATAAAGGTGTTTCGTCCTAATTCGGCAATCGCAACAATATCAAAATATTGCAGAATAATTTCTCGTGCTTTAGTTTGTATTCCACCATTATTCAAAAAAGAAACAGGTAAAACAAGAGCTGCAATACCATTATCTTTCAATAAATGTTTGGTTCTTTCCACAAAAAGACATTCAATATCATTACTGTTATCTGAGAGGTATGGAAATAAAGAGAAATCATTTTGTGCTCCGATATATTCCAAATCGTCTTTGCAATCATTTACCGAATAAGGAGGGTTGGACAAAACCAGTGAAAATTTAGCCTTTGTAGAATCTTCAAGATTTGTATTTTCTTTCAATAGCCCTTTATAAGTTTTAGAAGTTTTGAAACTATCTAAACCATCGCCATGAATAATTTGTGCCACACCATCGCCATAAAAATAACAACCTACTTTTGCTACTTTTACTAAACGGTAATCCTTTTCTATTCCATATACATATTTTGAGGCCCATTCATAAGGGTCAGCTTTCCATGATTTTATTTGTTGTACAGCTTTAGGATAGAAATTTTTCATTTCATCTTCTGAAAAAGCATTGATAATATCTTGATATTCTTCCAAAGCTTCAGTGATGAAATGACCGCTACCCGCTGCGTAATCAATTATTGCTGGTAGCTCTGGTGCTTCTTTGTTCACCTCTTTTTCTATCATTTGCTTGATAGGTAAAGAACAAACAATAAATTTTGTAATTGGTGGTGGTGTAAAGTACTGACCAACCTCTTGTTTTAGCCCTGTTGTCAGGAGCTTTTCAAAGAAATCAGATAAATGCTGTTGTTTCCTTGGATAGCGAATCTGATATCTTTCTAAAAGTTTTACCACATCTTTCAATACGCGTTGATTTTCATCAAAACTAGCATCGTCCAATACTTCCTTTATAGCTAATATATTGTTGAACTTTAAAACTTTCTTCTTTTTCTCAAGAAGTTCCTCTGGCGAATTTGCTTTAAAATCTTTTTCATCAATACCTTCAATCTCTTTTTGAAGAAAGGCAAACAATCCATCTTTGTGCAAATTAATTAAGCGAACTTGAAAATCAACCGCATTGTCATCTTCGCGCCAACGAAATTCCAATTCATCACTTTCTCTTTTAGCTTCATCATATAATTTAGCCAAAAAGAGATTGAAAATCTTATTAAAGGCATTCGGTTTATCAGAAACAGAATGTTTGCGGAGAATAGATGCAAACTCATGGAAAATCTTTTTGCTTTCAGCCTCGTTTAATTCTACTAAATCAGATTTTGTAAATATCTTACTTTTAAAATCATAAGGAGAATTTTCCCAAACGCCTTGCTGTTTGGTGTTTTTATTCCATTTTTCATAAAAATCTTTTACACTGGCAGCAAGTCTATATTCTTCTTCTATTTTTACAATTTCGTTTTTGAAAATAATTGTATCCTTATCCAGCTTAGAGGTGTAAAGCATTAAAATTTCAGCATTTTTATCTTGCTGAAAATAGGAAAAAAGCTGTCCTCCGTCTTTTTTCATCTTTTTCAACTCATCATCAAACTCTTTCCCAAAAGTTTTGCATTCTATCATTAAATAAGCTTTCTCTTCTTTCTTTACCAAAATATCAAGCCTTCCTTTTTCTTGACGACCTAGTTTCCAAGTCGGTTCAAGAACTATGCATTCAGGTTTATACCCAACTTCAAGCAATCTGTCAACACATTCAAGCACCACAAAATTCTCAGCTTGAGTAAAATTTTGTGTCGTTTTGCTATCCGCTGTAATTTTCTCTCCATAATTGATGATTTCTTTTTTGAAATCAATCTCAATAGCATAATTATCAGCATATTTCTTAATATAAATATCTGCTGTGTTTTCCTTTGGGATAAAACCTAAAACTTGTATAAGATTTTTGTATGGCATAAGATTTTAGTTGCGTGTAGTTTCTTGAAAATCAGCCTTTTGGAAATTTATTTTTTAACAACCTCTAATGTGTTCAAAATTAGTAATTTATTGTTATTATTAATACATATTGAAAACTTTTTTTCAACACACAATAAATCCATTAATCTCCACTTTTAAATTAGGAAATGCATTCCCTTAATTAAAAACAAATAAAATTTCCTCAAAATAACTTTTGCATTCCTTCCAAAATTTATTATTCCCAAAAAAGATTCTATCTTTGCACCTCATTTTTAAACACATAAAATTATGTCAAGTTTATTTACTACTAATCTGCCTTATAAAGTGGCAGACATGAGTTTGGCTGAATTCGGTCGTAAAGAGATTGAAATTGCCGAACACGAAATGCCGGGATTAATGGCTACCCGTAAAAAATACGAAGGTAAAAAGCCATTAAAAGGTGCTCGCATTACCGGCTCACTGCACATGACTATTCAAACTGCCGTGTTAATCGAAACTTTAGTAGAGCTTGGTGCCGATGTGCGCTGGGCTAGTTGCAACATTTTTTCTACGCAAGACCACGCCGCCGCAGCTATTGCAGCAGCCGGAATTCCTGTTTTTGCTTGGAAAGGCGAAAGTTTGGAAGAATACTGGTGGTGTACCCATATGGCCTTACGTTTTCCCGAAGGCAAAGGACCCAACTTAATTGTAGATGATGGCGGAGATGCCACCTTGCTTATTCACTGGGGATATAAAGCAGAGAAAGATGCAAAAAGTATCGATAGAAAGGGAGGTAACCATGAAGAACAAGTTATTTTAGACACATTAAAAACTATTTTAGCTGAAGATAATCAACGCTGGCACAGAACAGTGACTGAATTAAAAGGCGTTTCCGAAGAAACAACTACCGGCGTTCACCGCTTGTACCAAATGATGGAAAAAGGAGAATTACTTATCCCTGCCATCAATGTTAACGACTCGGTAACTAAATCTAAATTCGATAACCTGTATGGCTGTCGCGAATCGTTGGCGGATGGTATCAAACGTGCAACCGATGTAATGATTGCCGGAAAAACAGTTGTTGTGTTAGGCTATGGCGATGTGGGTAAAGGCTGCGCACACTCAATGCGTTCGTATGGAGCCCGTGTTATTGTAACCGAAATAGACCCCATTTGTGCCCTTCAAGCTGCCATGGAAGGCTTTGAAGTTACCACTATGGAAGAGGCCGTAAAAGAAGGGAATATTTTTGTTACTACCACAGGAAACCTTGGTGTAATTACAATTGACCACTTAAAAGTAATGAAAGACCAAGCCATTGTATGTAATATCGGTCACTTTGACAATGAAATACAAGTTGATAAATTGGTAAACTTTCCGGGCATTAAACACATCAATATCAAACCTCAAGTTGACAAATATACTTTCCCAACAGGAAACAGTATTTTCTTATTAGCAGAAGGTCGGTTAGTAAATTTAGGTTGTGCTACCGGACATCCATCGTTTGTAATGAGTAATTCATTTACCAATCAAACATTAGCGCAAATCGATTTATGGACAAACAATTACGAAATAGGTGTTTACCGATTGTCCAAAAAATTAGACGAAGAAGTGGCTCGTTTACATTTGGAACAAATTGGAGTAAAACTTACCAAATTAACACCTGAACAGGCAGCTTACCTTGGTATTGATGCAAACGGACCTTATAAAGCCGATCACTATAGATACTAAGTTTTTCGAAAATATTTCTCGCAAAAAATCCTTTGCTTAGTTAAAAGCAAAGGATTTTTTTATTTTGAGTAACTATTTATGGTGTTGCCGTAATTAGTTTTCCATCTCTCCAAATACCTTTTGCAAGCAATAGTCCATTTAAATCGTAATATTCTCCGTATCCATTGGGCAAATTATTGGCAAAATTGCCTACATATTTTCTTCCATCAGAATATAGTTCATACCCTTTACCTTGCTTTTTACCATTAACTTTTGTGCCGTAGTAACCCCATTTAGCATTGAATTGAAACACATAAGTAGGCACTCGTTTTTGCGAAACATCAGTTATTCCTCCTTGATATATCTTTTTAAACTTCTCAGGATATTTATTTATCATTGGCCCCATAGTTACATAAGCATGTCTATACCAACTATCAATTATTACATGGGTAATTTTTTTTCGTTCAAGTAGCGATAAAAGCGAATCCGGATGGGCATATCTGGGAAACATTTCTGCTTGCTTATAGCCTGAATACATATAATACAATTCCGGCTTACGGCATAACATACGAGCATCTTTTGGTAAATTGTATTTACACCATTCGATAGATTGAAGAAATTCTACCATTTTTATTTCAGAAGTTAATTCTTGCCAAGAATCTAATGCAGCAATCGCTCTAAAATTTTTTTGTGCTAAGCTGTAGCGAGGAAACATAATAATAAACACAAATGCAACAAGAATAATGGTTTGCCAATTAGCAGGATTCGACTTTTTAAAAACCATGCGCCAAAGCCAATAAACACTGTAAGAAATACCATTTAAAAGCAAAAAAATTAGTAAAGGGATTATGGCAGTATAATAGCGACTTCCTCCAAATTGTTCAGGGTAAAAAATAAGAACAACCATTGTAAGGGCAATATAAGCAAATAGTAACAGCCTTGCCTTTTTTAATCGAATTAATCCAAGAATTAGTAATAAAACGATAACAATTCCACGCGTCCATTCACCTTTTGTACTATCTTTTTTAATATCGTAAGTAGTAAAAAACAATGTATTTGGCACCCATTTAGTTAGGTATGCGCTGGTGTTGTTTTTAATACGCATTTTCCAATCTTCAAAAGTGGTCATTTTTTCGCCGTTCAATTTTGTATTAAAATCTTTCAGATAGGTGTTTTGTTTTAATCCATTTCGTTCATTGCGCTTATCCCACGACACTTTTGAAACGGAAACCGAAACAAGTAGAAGTAAAAATAATAGGCCTCTTTGCAAAAATTGTTGCTTTTTGAGTTGTACAACCATCGTATCATCAGATTTTCGAAGTTTGCGCCATTGCACTAACGAAACTAAAGCGATTAGAGCAAACCAAGCTATAACCGATAGAATGATTGATAATCCCATAGTACGCACAAAATAAATATAATTCACAAGAAACAATAAAAGAAATGGCAAAGCATAGTGTAACCATTTTTGTGCTTTAAATAGTTTTCGTTCGTATATTTCTAACGAAACATACAGCGTTAATAAGGTTAAAAATAAATACAATATCTCACTCATCATAATAGTTCCCCATCGTAAAAGTTCGGGGTGAAGAGAACATAACATACAGGCAAAAAAAGGCAGTATAACTTCACCCGTTATTCTTTTCAACAAAAAAAACAACAACAAAATAGACAAATACAGCAATAACCCATTGATACATTTTAGCAGTAAAATATTATCCGGAAATATTTTCAATACGCCGGCAATAAAAAGAGGATATCCTGGAGGATAATGAGTTTCGGGCGTTGGCGTAAATCCAATGGTTCGCATATAACCGTTGCCTTCAGCAAGCGATTTTCCCAACGAAAAATAATAAATATTATCGCCGTTTTGATCCAGCTTTTTATCAAAAATAGCCGAATAATTGGAGAAAAAACAAAAAGTGATGATAGCCAACAACGCTAATTTTGTGTATTTGTTATGAAAAAAACTGGTCAACATCTCCGAAAAGGATTTGTTTGAAGTAGCGCTTTTTTTGTTTTTATTATTTTGACTCATGGTATTTTTCCTCTACATTAATATTCCAAATAGTATCTTTTGATTTTTCTCCACTTATTATATTGTTTACTGCAGCTATAGCAGTAAGCATAGAGTGATCTTGATTATTGTATTTATGCATACCATTTCTTCCGATTAAAAATAAATTCTCAATGGTATCGGTAAAATTCCTAATCGTATCAAATTGAGCATAAGTGCCAAAATAGGCCGGATAAGTTTTTGGAACACGAATAATGGTGCTGTCAATTACTTCCTTTTTATCGATAATATCAATGCTATGAAGTTCATTGATAGCAAACTGAACAAAGTCGTCGTCGTTCATACGCCACAATTCATCGCCCTCGTTGCAAAAATACTCCAACCCAATCCACACCTTATCGATATCTGCTACCATATAAGGCGACCAGTTGTTAAATACTTGTAACCGCCCCACTTTTACCTCTCGCTCTTGAATATAAATCCAATTATCGGGCACTAATTGATTAAGCGTAGCAATTTTTGTTTTATTTTTAATTTTTAGGCTGTTCAATAACAAGCCCACTGTAATAAAGTCTCTGTATTGTAACCCTTCACTTACAGCCTTTACCTCAGCGGACACTTCATTTCCCATACAAGCAATTAATTCTTTTACAGGCATGGTGGAAAAGAAATAATCTGCTTTTAATCGGATTTTTTTACCTGTTTGATTGGCAATATAAGTAATTTCACTCACGCTATTTTTAGCTGTTTTTAATTCAACCGCCTCTGCATTCTTAATCAATTTGCCTCCTTTTTCCTCTATTAGTTGAGCTACGGTTTCCCATAATTGTCCGGGACCGAACTTAGGGTACATAAATTTTTCAATTAAGCTTGTCTCGGTTGATTTCTGTTCGAGATCGGTTGTTTTTTTAAAACAGGATTTAAGGGCATGAATAAGAGCTTTTGTTACCGAAAGCTCTTTAACCCGCTGCGCTCCCCATCCTGCTTCTATCTTAGAACAAGGCACTCCCCATACTTTCTCTGTATAATCTTTAAAAAAAATGTTGTATAATTCTTTACCAAATCGGCTTATAAAAAACTCTTCTAAGGTTTTTATTTTTTTTAGAGGAAAAAGCTTTACCCAACAATAGCTTAGCCCTATTTTAAATAAGTTTACAAAGCCAAGATTTGCTATTGTTGTTGAGTTTAATGATATAGGATAATCAAAAAAATGGCGTGAAAAGAATATGCGCGAAACCCTTTTTCTTATAAGCATTAGCTTATCGGTTTTTTCTGGATCCGGTCCATTTGGAGAAAAATCTGTGCTACTTAGGTGATGGGCAAGCTGTTTTTCTAAAAGCACTGTTTCTTTGCTGGGATAACCTTGTAACGGCAAAATTTGTTTCCACCAATTCATAACAACATCCGATTTTGAGAAAAACCGATGTCCGCCTATATCCAGCCTATTTCCTTTGTAGACTACGGTTTTTGAAATTCCGCCTATATCCGCCGTTTTTTCAAGAATAATAGGCTTAATATCCGTTTTGATTAACAACTCGTAAGCAGCAGTTAAACCCGCAGGACCCGCTCCTATTATTATAGCTGTTTTGGGCATTCGTTTTTATTATTAAAAAGAATGAATTTTCGAGCAAAGAAATTCCACGAACACACTATTGCAGTGGTTATTATCTTTGAAAAAAGGTAATAAATAAACAATTTATCGGTAAATATCCATAAAAAAAGCTCGTTTAAGCCCAACCCTATTAACCCTATAACTAAAAATAGGGTAAACTCAAATAATCTGTTTTCAACCGTCCGTTTATTAAAAACCCAACTAACACTTAAAAAATAATTTACTGTTAAAGCCACTAAAAAAGAAATACCTGCGGAAATCAAATAATAAATACCCACATATTCGGTTAAAAAAAATAACAGGCTAATATCAATTACAAAAGCACAACCACCTACAAAAAAATATCGTATTAATTGCAAGCAAATATTATCCGTTTTTCCCTTAAATAAGCGTTGCATATTATATTATTCTTATTTCTTTTAGGTACAACTAGCTAATTTTCAGCTACAAATTTAACTTTTTTTACAAACGAATTATATAAAATGGCATTTTTTAAAACAAAAATAAGTCCGTTAGATAAAAACCTAACGGACTTATTATAGATAAAATGCAATTATACCCTAGCAAACAGGGATTTTTGCTATTCGTGCCTCGTGTCTTCCTCCTTCAAAATCTGTGTTGAAAAAATCTTCTATAATTTGAAACGCCTCTTCTTCTGTTATAAATCGTGCAGGCATCGAAAGCACATTGGCATTGTTATGTTGACGGGCAAGCACTGCAATTTCCGGTTTCCAGCAAAGTGCCGCACGTATACCTTGATGCTTATTTACCGTCATAGTAATACCATTGCCACTACCGCAAATAGAAATGCCGTATTCAAATTCGCCGCTTTCAACGGCAGCAGCCATCGGATGAGCAAAATCGGCATAATCGCAACTAGCCGTAGAATTGGTGCCAAAATCTTTAAATTGGACTCCAATTGCTCCAAAATCATTCATAATTTTTTCTTTCAACTCAAAACCTGCATGGTCTGAGCAAATGGCAATTTTTTGTTCGCTTAATTGTTTCATTATAGTTAACAGTTAATAATTAATAGTTTTATTTATTGAAGGGAATTCCATCCTTGTGCTTTAAGGGAAAATTCTTGCTCATCCCTCGTAACAAGGCATAAGCCCATATCTTCTTTGCAAATATGCCCAATTATTTTTACATCTTCTATCTCAAGCACCTTATCGTGCATATGCAACGGAACGGTAAAAAGTAATTCATAATCTTCTCCTCCATTTAAAGCCGCAGTTACCAAATTCATATTGAATTCTTCTGCCATAGATGCTGTTTGATAATCGATAGGGATGCGGTCTTCATACACACGGCAGCCTACTTTGCTTTGCGTACAAATATGCATTACTTCGGACGACAAGCCATCGGAAATATCTATCATCGAAGTGGGTATAATTCCCTTTTCATCAAGTTGCTTTACAATATCTTTTCGTGCTTCGGGGCGTAATTGGCGTTGAAGTATATAATCTTTCCCTTCAAAATCGGGCTGTGCAGATGCATCATTAGCAAAAACAGCCTTTTCGCGCTCCAATAATTGTAAACCCATATAGGCAGCTCCTAAATTGCCCGAAACACACAACAAATCGTTTTCTTTAGCGGTATTACGATACACTATCTTTTCTTTTTCGGCCTCTCCTATACAAGTTATACTTATAGTTAAGCCGGTAACAGAAGCAGAAGTATCGCCTCCCACCAAATCGACGCCATGCTCATGGCAAGCCAGTTGAATGCCGGCATACAGCTCCTCCAACTCTTCCACCGAAAAGCGTTTAGAAACTCCGATAGAAACAGTAATTTGTTTAGGGTTCCCATTCATGGCATAGATATCAGAAAAATTGACTATTGCCGATTTATACCCCAAGTGCTTGAGCGGCACATACATTAAATCAAAGTGAATCCCTTCTAACAACAAATCGGTAGTAACCAGCACTTGCTTATTGGCATACTCCAACACAGCAGCATCATCTCCCACTCCTTTTATAGAACTGCTATTGGTTAAAGAAAATTTTTCGGTTAAGTGTTTAATTAATCCAAATTCACCGTATGTTGCAATTTCTGTTCGTGCCATTTATCTGTCAAGTATCAAATTTATTTTATCCACTATTTGTTGCGGCGAAATA